>NZ_JBQHTM010000014.1:0-65204 GCF_052065695.1 Intestinimonas sp. HCP28S3_D6 | reverse complement strand
GGATGGAAGCCAGCGGCTTCCATCCTGACCGACGCTCTGATTAACTAAGTTCTACCGTGCAGGTGTCCAGCTTGCACTTGCAATTTGCGAAAATTTTAAAAAATAAAAGTGCGTCGGAATAATAAGCTGGTTTTATAAAAAATTAAAAACATTTACATAAAAATAAGAAATATACAATATTTTAGACTTAAATTATATTGTTATTTCCGTACGAGTGGAAACGAGAAAGATTTATATTGTTTATGAAATAAAAAAACATATTTATACGGATGAATTATTGATGTGGTTTTCCAACTGGAGTGTACTGAAGGTACAAAGTCCAGAGACCAGTTTCAGGGAGTTGACGGCGAAAACTGAAGAAATGGAGAGATCAACAATGAGAAGGAATTTCCTCGCCATGACGCTTGGGTCTTTCCCTGGACGCCTGTGGCGGCGGCAGCGCCTCCACTCCTGCTCCCGCCGAGACCGGCTAAGTGGAAGCCAGCACTCCCGCTGAGACCTCCGTCGGCGGTGATCTGATCACCGTGGGCTTTGCCCAGGTGGGTCACGAGTCCGATCGGCGCACCGCCATCACCGGCCCTGCTGTCGCGGCCCTGAAGGAGCAATTCCAATTTAATATCCCCCAGGGCTGGTCGGTGGCACATCTCTATCAGGCCATCCTCAACGGCGAGGGGCATGTGGGGGACATCGACTATCTCACCACCCTGGCGGGCTATGTCCACTACAAGCTCACCGGACAGCGGGTACTGGGGGTGGGGAAGCCAGCGGTATGTTTCCCATCGACAGCAAGACCTGCGACTATGACCCGGCTATGCTGGACTCCTTCGACGCCCTGGTGGCGGAGAAGTGGCATCCCTGGAAGCTGCGGGACATCCTGCCCGGGGTACTCTCCGCCGGCTACGACGCCGGCCGACTCACCCCAGAGGGGGCGAAGCTGCTCGACCCACCGGCACCCTGGAGGCAGGGATTCCGCTGGCGCCCCCCGAGGGCCATGCCGGTACCGGCATGGCGACCACCAATGCCGTGGCCGAGCGGACGGGCAACGTGACTGCCGGCACCTCGGTTTTTACCATGATCGTGCTGGAGAAGGCCCTCTCCAGGGTCTATCCCGAGATCGACATGGTGACCACCCCCACCGGCAAGCCGGTAGCCATGATCCACTGTAACAATTGCACCAATGAGATCAACGCCTGGGCGGAGGTTTTTAAGGGTTTTCACACCGCCCTGGGTCAGTCCCTGGACGGACATGAACCAGGTCTTTACCGCCATATTCACCTCCGCCCTCCAGGGGGAGGCAGACGGTGGCGGACTGCTGCTGAGTAACTATCTCTCGGGCAGCCCATCGCCGACCTGGAGGAGGGACGGCCTCTGCCGGTCCGGCACCAGCCGGGGCAGAGCCTGGAGGACTACCTGGACCGTCAGGTCTTTGCCGGTCAGAAGGTGGTCACTCTGCCGCCCCAGAAAGAGGATCAGGCTGGCTTCGAGGCCTTCATGGGCCGGTACCTGCCTGGTCTGGCGGCGGAGCGCGCCGCCGTGGAACACCTGAATACAGACGATGTTTTGAAAGAATTGGAGATCAGAAACATGGATAACAAGGAATTCTGATTTGTGGTGGGCAGTCAGTTCCTATACAGCCCCGAGGTGCTGGAGACTGTGACCGCCCGGGCCGCTGAGATGACCGAAAAGATCAACGCCCCCGGCAATCTTCCCTGCAAGCTGGTGTACAAGGTCACCGCCAAATCCAACAAGAAAACTGCCGACGTAGTCAAGGAGGCCAACCACGACAACAACTGCCTGGGCATCGTTATTTGGTGCCACACCTTCTCTCCCTCCAAGATGTGGATCAACAGCTTTGTCGATCACCAGAAGCCCTACTGCCACTTCACCACCCAGTATAACCTCGAGATCCCCAACGAGGAGATTGACATGGACTTCATGAACCTGAACCAGGCTGACCACGGCGACCAGGAGCACGGCTTCATAACCGCCCGGCCGGGATGCCCCGGAAAGTAATTGCCGGCTATTGGCATGACGAGAACGTCCAGAAGCGGCTGGATGCCTGGATGCGCGCCGCCATTGGCGAGGCTGTGTCCAAGTCCCTGAAGATCATGGCTATTGGCGACAACAT
Organism: Intestinimonas sp. HCP28S3_D6; assembly: GCF_052065695.1. NCBI lineage: Bacteria > Bacillati > Bacillota > Clostridia > Eubacteriales > Intestinimonas > Intestinimonas sp. HCP28S3_D6. The sequence continues at coordinate 63,076 of NZ_JBQHTM010000014.1, read as the reverse complement.
GCGCGAGGTGGCCATCACCGAGGGAGACAAGGTGGAGGTCCAGGCCAAGCTGGGCCGGCAGGTCAACACCTGGCCGGTTTATCTGCTTCGGTCCTGCTGCCTAGGTGCTGAAGCGCTATGGCCTCACAACCCAGAACATCGGCAAGACCGTCAAGGACCTTTGCTGAACCACCGCGAAAGAGAGAAGAGAGAAAAGACCGCCGCCCGGCTGTGCCGGACGGCGGTCTTTGATTTTGCGGCGGTCAGCTCTCCATGAGCCGGTAGAGGAGGATGGCAGCCTCGGCACGGGTAGCGGTACGCTGTCCGGCGTAGGCGCCCTCCACCAGGCCCAGGCCCTGGGCCAGGGCAGCGTAACCCAGCTCGCCTTCAGGGATGGTTTCCTGATCGTCGAAAGCACAGGTGAAAATGCCCTCTAACCCGGCCACCTTGCCGTAGCCTGCCCGGTCCAGTAGCATTTTGATGACACTGGCCCGGGTGAGGAGGGCGTTGTCGTTCCGTTCCTCCTTGGTGAGGGTGCCGGCGCGGTAGGCAGCAGCATAGACCTCATTCCGCAGATCCTGGTCCTCACTGGCGGGGTCCACGGCACAGTAGTCCAAACTGTAAAGGAGGCTTACCAGGTCCCACTGGGTGAGGGCCTGTTCAGGTCCGAAGGTGTCGGCGTCATAGCCAACGCCATAACCGGCCAGGGTTTCCACTGTCGCTTGGGCCCAGTGGCCCTCCAGGTCGGTGTAGTTAAGGCCCTCCGACGGTTCATACTGACGCGCCACTGGCTCTCCGGTCTTGGCGTCGATGCCCAGATAAGAGCCCTCCCGCTCCAGGGTATAGCCCAGCTTCAGATGGTAGAAGGACTGGAAGCCCAGCTGGAGGAGCTTGTCCTGGGCGGTGTCGCCGGCGACCAGGGGCTCAGGAACATAGAGATAGCCCAGAGTTACATCATAGGTGCTCAGCCAGGCATCCAGAGCCGCCTCGGCGTCGATGATGCCGTCGGGGGCGCCAAAGATGACGTTTTCCTCATAGGTAAAGGACAGACTGCTCACCGAGCCGTCGGTGGAATCGATGCCCATAGCATAATAGTGGCTGGGGAAGAAGTAGCCGTTCTCCTGCCGGGCGAAGGTGAAGGAGTAGAAGGGGGACCCCTCTGCCACGGAGTCGGTGTAGCTCTCATAGAGTTCCAGGTGCCCGGTGTGGTCGGGGTAATAGGCATCCAGGAAGGCCTTAGCCTTGGCCTGTGCCTCCTCTGCGGTGAGGACAGGCTTACGCTCTTCATTCCAAGGCCCCTGGGAGTAGATGCCCTCCACCACGCCGGTCTTGGCGTCCATGGTGAAGGTCCGGCGCCAGACACCGTCCTCGGAGGAGCAGCTGTACTGGAGGGCGCAGGTTACCCGGTCCTCCGTCTCCTTGTCGCCCTCCAGCAGGGTGTAGGAGGTGCTGACCAGCTCATAGCCAGTAAGGCCATATTCTTTTACGGAACGAAGTCCGGCGTCCAGCGCCTCCTTGGACTGAACGCCCTCCAGCCTCTGGATGCCGGCCTGCTCGGCCTCGGTGAGTTCACCCTTGTCCAGGGGGGCTGAGGGTGCCGACTCAGTGGAGTCGGCAGCGGCACCGGCGCCCAGACCGTTCTTAAACATCCCGTTTTCCAATTCGGTGAGGTCGATGAGCTCACCGGTTGTGGCATCTACGTAAAAATCGTGTCCGTACTCGGGTAGGTACCGGAGGACGGCGTGGGAAGAATCATCCTCGGAGGGAACATACTCCAGCCGCAGGTCCAGAGTGTCCCGTAGAAGGGCGGTGGCCTGGGCCTGAGTGGTGCTGGGGGTAGCCGAAGGGATGCCCCCCAGGCAGGAATTGGCCAGCACGTCCCGGCTGAAGCGGATCACTTCCATATCCTCCGCCCGGACGGTGATGGAGAGGGACAGGGGGGAGGGCAGGCCGTTTAAGAGGATGTCAGCGGTAAAGCGGTAGTCTCCGCTGCTGAGGTCGGGGGAGCGGGTGAGCTTCAGCTCCGCTGACTCCGTGCGCTTGTCAAGTACCTTGTCCAGAAATGCCTGGGCGGCGGCGGTGGCGGCATCGTTGTCCACCGCCGGGAAGGCGGGCAGGGTGCTGCCGGTGAGGGGCTCTGGCGTCTCGGTGTATTCCGATATGGAGTAACTGATTACCGTACCGTTCTCCAAGGCCTCGATGGTGAGGGAACCGGTATCACCGGTCCAGGTGAGATACCATACCGGCGTCAGGATGTCCTCGGTGCTGTCACCGTGGAAATCGGTGTAGGCGGTGGTGTCCAGGTCCAGAGTGGATTTGACGGCCTGAGTCACCTGGGTGAGCCTGGCATCGGCATTTTCCGGTTCGGCCAGGGCAGGGAGGGCCGTCCCACAGAGCAGGGCGGCGCTGAGGAGCAGAGCGAGCAGCTTCTTCATGGTCTGACCTCCATCCTTGGTAAGCATTGGACTCCTTTATTTTACCAAATCTTTAGACGAAAGTGGAGATGAAAGGTTCCCAGCGCAGGGGAAAACTTGTAAAAAAGCAAAAAAAGCCCCCGGAGCAGAGCACCGGGGGCTTGGGAGAGTAATCCTTACTTCGTGTAGTTGTCAAAATAGCCCTGGACCAGGATGATGGGGGTGCCCTTGTCACCGCTGCCGGAGGTCAGGTCGCACAGGGAGCCGATGAGGTCGGTGAGCCGGCGGGGGGTGGTACCCTGGGAAACCATCTTGCCCTTCAGGTCGGCATCCTTGTGACGGATGTAGTCGGAGATGGCGTCCTTGAGGGCGTCGCCAGATAGGTCGGCGAAGTCGTTGTCGGCCAGATACTTCAGCTTAACCTCGTTGGGCTGTCCCTCCAGGCCGGCGGTGTAGGCGGGAGAGACCACCGGATCGGCCAGCTCCCAAATCTTGCCCACGGGGTCCTTGAAGGCGCCATCGCCATAGATCATGACCTCAATGTGCTTGCCAGTTTTCTCCTCAAAACTCTTCTGAATGCGGTCCACGATGGGCTGACAATCCCGCGGGAAGAGCTTGATCTTCTCTTCAGTGGCCTTGTTGCTGCCCAGCAGACCGTATTTCTCATTGCAACCGCTGCCGTCCACAGGGGCGGTCATCAGGTCATCCAGACCCAGAACAACCTCGGCGCCGGCCTTTTTCAGCAGCTGCTTGGAGCGCTCCCGGGTGTGGATGTCACAGCAGAGGACATACTTGGTGTAGTCCAGGATAGCCCGACAATCGTTGGCCAGGATCACCTCTACTTCACAGCCACAACTGGTGATAACCTCTTTGTAATATTCGATGTAATCCACACCGGTAAAGACATGCTTGTGATAGCCGAAAAGCTCCCGATATTTGGCCTCGGAGAGCACATCCTTGTAGGGGTCTACGCCCTTCTCGTCCACCAGGTCAAGGTCGATGAGGTGGTTGCCCACCTCGTCGGAGGGATAGCTGAGCATGAGAACGATCTTCTTAGCGCCAGTGGCAATGCCCTTGAGGCAGATGGCGAAGCGGTTCCGACTGAGGATGGGGAAGACCACACCCACGGTGTGGTCACCGAACTTGCTGCGGACGTCAGCGGCGATCTGGTCCACGGTGGCGTAATTGCCCTGGGCACGGGCCACCACGGCCTCGGTCACAGCCACCACGTCCCGGTCATCCAGCTGGAAGCCCGCGCTCTCGGAAGCGGCCAGAACACTGTCCACCACGATCTGGGCGATGTCGTCTCCTTCCCGGATGATGGGAGCCCGGATGCCTCTGGATACGGTGCCGACTAATCTTTCCATGGTTTTTCCTCCGTTGATCTGATTGCGGCGCCCGCCGTCCTGGACGACCCGCCGCTGCACATACATCATCATTATATACACTTTTCTGCCGAATGAAAAGAGGTTTTACAGAAAAAACAAGAGTAATTTGGTGCAGAGAAAGCCCAGAAAGCCGCAGGCTGGAAAGGTAAACAACCAGGCCAGGACGATAGAGCGGGCGACCTTCCAGTTTGGATGACATCCGGCTCCCAAAATGGCGGCGGTTTTGGTGTGGGTGGTGGAGACGGGGAGACCCAGAAGGGTGCAGAGGAAAAGGGCGCCAGCCCCGGCCAAGTCGGCGACCAGTCCCCGGCGGAGGTCCAGAGACACCATGTCTCGCCCCACAGTGTCAATGATCTTACGGCCTCCGAGGGCGGTACCCAGAGCCATAGTTCCGGCACACAGGGCGGTGAGCCACAGAGGTGTGGGTCCGGCGGTGCTGCTCTGTCCGGTGGCCAGAGCGAGACCCAGCAAAAAGATGCTCAGAAATTTCTGCCCATCCTGGGCGCCGTGGAGGAAGGCCATGGCCGCCGCGCTTACACGCTGGGCACAGCGATAAAAGGCGGCGCTCCATGGCTGGGCCGGACAGGCGGAAAAAATCTTTGCTAGGAGCCAGCCCAGCCCCACGGACAGCGGGAGAGACAGCAAGAGCCTGATCCAAGCCCATAGGCCCACGTTATTGATACCCCCATCCAGAGCAAGAGAGGCGCCTGTCAGCCCGGCCAGCAGTCCATGGCTCTCACTGGTGGGGATGCCGAACAGCCAGGCCGCTGTGGACCATATGACAATGGCGGCCATGGCGGCACAGAGAGTCCACAGCGCGGTCTGTCGGTCGTCGCCAAACTGGGCCAGTTCCAGGACGGTACGGGTGACGGCGGGGAAATAGACGGCGGAGAGAAGGGCGCCCAACAGGTTGCACGCCGCCGCAAGCATGGCAGCAGCGGAGAAGGAAAGGGCTTTGGAGGCCACGGCGGTGGCGATGGCGTTGGGGGCGTCGGTCCAGCCGTTGACCAAAATGACGCCCAGCGTTAGGAGGGCAACAGGCAACAGGCCGGGGACCGACAGAGCATCTGCCAGAGAAGAAAAAGACATAAAAATACCCCCTCCTCACAATGTACGGTGGGGAGGGGGTAGATATGTCGTTTTAAATTTCCGGCAGAGACAGGGAGGGAGCGTTGAGGCCGAAGGCGGAACCGGTGTAGACTACTTCTGTATGAAGCAGGACGGCCTGGTCCAGACTGCCCTCTGGGATGGCAGGCGCATTCAGGTCTAGAGAGAAGGTGGCGTAGAGATCGTCACCCTCGGTGGTAAAGAGGGCCAGACTGCCGGGGGAGACCACCACTTCGCCGCCAGGAACGGGGAAACCCAATTCGGTCATATCCAGAGTGAGCTGGGCGTCACCGGCGGTAATGGTAACGGTGTTGGCATCGGCATTATAGCTGCTGGACACCGACAGAGACAAAATCGCCACATAGTCACCGGGGGTAAACTGCTGGACATCCCAGCTGCCGGTGCTGAAATCTACCATATAAAGGCCCCAGGTATTGCCGCCTGTGTTACCACCCAGATAGGGTACCACAGCCAACTCCTGGGACTGGTCACCGTCGAAGTCCCCATAGGCCATAGCCGGCATATACGCCTGGTCAGAGAGGAAGGGGATGGTGTCGTAGCGCCACTCGGTACCTACCCGAAGAATGAGACCCTGTTTGTCCCCCGGTCCGCAGGCGGCATAGAGCCAAGTATCCTGGTCCGGGATCTGACACACCAGATAAAGTCCCGCATCATCCGGGCCCAGTGCTGTGACAGCCTCCAATACCTGCTCGCCGCTGGAGAGCTGGGTAGGGAAGTCGTTGAGGGTCAGACTGTCCGGGTCGCCGTCCCACAGAAAGGGTGTACCGGTGGGGAGAGGCAGCGTTTCCGTGGGCTGAACCTCCGGAGACAGAGTGTCGGTTGGCAGAGGCGTAGCGTCAGGAGCCTCAGTGGTGGGGACTGGTGTCTCCACAGCGAGAGTGGCGACGGGGGTTTCCGACAGTTCTGGAGATGGCGTGGTCGAGGTGTCACCATTGCAGCCGGATAGAGCCAGCAGACAGGCAGTGCATAGGGTAATGAGCTTTTTCAAAGGGAAGGCCCTCCCTTCCATATCTTGGGGCATAAAGAATGGTTCGTCCGTAGATTATACCCTCTCTGACGGAAGAAAACAACCATAAAGTTATGAATAATGGGTAACGATTGGTTCCAAAGCTGTCACCAGGTCACAATTCCGACAGCCTTTTCCTTTGGATGCGGCGGAAAAGGATCAACGCGGCCAGACAGGTGAGGACCTCGGCCAGAGGAAAAGAGAGCCATGTGAGCTGGGCTTGGACAAGGCCAAGGAGATAGGCGGCGGGGAGGATGAGGACCACCTGGCGCAGCAGGGAGATAACCAGACTGGTCATGGCGGCGCCAAGGGCCTGAAAGACGGCACAGAGCACGGTGGAGAGCCCGCTGAATATGAGACCGACAGCAATCCACCGCAGGGCCGGGATACCGGAGTTCAGAACGGTCTGATCGGCGCCGAAGAGACCAAGAAGGGGGCCGGGGATGAAGAGCAGCAGGACAGTGCCCACAGCCATGATGACGGCGCCCAGGAACAGGGCGAACCGGGTCAGAGCCAGGATGCGCTCCCGGCTCCTGGCGCCGTAGTTGTAGGCCACCAAAGGGGTGAGTCCGTTGGTGAGTCCGGAAACCGGCATGATGAGGAAGGTCTGGAGTTTAAAATATGCGCCCAGGATAAAGACGGCACCGGGGTCGTAGAGGGCCATGATTTTGTTGAGGCCCAGAGTCATAACAGAGGAGAGGGATTGCATTGCGGCAGCAGGGATGCCGATCCGGCACAGCTCGGCCAGGATGTCTCCTCTGGGGCGAAAACCTTTGGGGGAGAGGGGGAAGCGACGGAGCCGACGGAGAAGAAGAAAGCCCACGGCCATGCCGGTCCACTGGCCCATGACAGTGGCGATGGCGGCGCCGGCCACTCCCAGGGCGGGGAAAGGCCCCAGACCGAAAATGAGGATGGGGTCCATAATCAGGTTGACCACAGCGCCCACCCCCTGGATCACCATGGGTCCCACCGGGTCGCCGCAGGCCAGAAGGATGCGCTCGGTGGTAAACTGCATGGTCATGCCCACCGAGACACCGGTGACAATGGTGAGGTAGGTCCTCCCCGCCGACAGAATGGTGGGATCGGCAGTGAAGAAGGCCATGAAGGGCCGGGTGAGGAACAGGGCAAAGGAGAGGAAAATGAGGTAGCACAGCAGATAGAGGAATACGCCGTTGAGGGCCACTGCCTTGGCCTCCGTCCGGTCTCCCTGGCCCAGACGCTTGGAGAGGAGGGCATTGAGCCCTACACCAACACCCACGCAGACCGCCACCATAAACATCTGCACCGGATAGGCCAGGGACAGGGCTTGGAAGGCCTCTCCGCTGAGCCGGGAGACGAACATGGAGTCCACCAGGTTGTAGAGGGCCTGGATGAGCATAGAGAGCATCATGGGCCAGGCCATCCGCAGCAGAAGCGGACGTACCGGCATGGTGCCCATACGGGCGTCATCCATATGTGCTCCTCCTTTCCATATCAAATTCAGACCACCGTGGTGGGTTCTACCCGGATGTCCCGCAGGGTAAAGGTATCCCCTTCACAGTCGATGGTGGCCAGCACGTTGGCAAAGAGGACGCCGGTGGCGTCCAGCCGGGCACCCAGCACCACGGTGAAGACTCCTTCCTGTTCCCGGAAGAAGCAGGTGTCCAGCGTAAGCTGGCCTGGGTGGGACTGGTACTGACCGGGTACCTGGTAGACGGCGCTGGTGGCGCCGTAGGACAGGGTGAACTGTCCTGTGCCGGTATCATAAGCGGTGGTCACTTCATCCAACGCTTTCTGAGCACAGACCTCATGGGTGACAGCCAGGTCGGACCAGGTGTCCTCCACCAGGCGATAGACATGGAGGTCATAGGCGATCCTGTCCCCCTGGGCTTCCATGAGGTAGCGGACCGCCAGCTCCTCCTGATCGTCACCGTCGGTGTCGGTGAGGTAGAGCTCCGGCAGGGCAGGGGTCTCCGGAGAGGCGAATTCCTGGTCGAAGTGGGTGAGCTCCTCCCCACGGCGGAGGAGGACGCCACCGCCGTAGCCGTCGTTCAGACCGTAAAGGTAAAGTTCTTCACTGAGCTTGCAGCCCAGGAGATAGACCTGTGGACTATCATCAGAAAAGAGATCGTTGGGGTCGGCCAGGGAGGTGGGAAGGTCGTCCACGGTGAGGGAGGCCCAGGGCGCCTCATCTTCGGCAGCGGCAGTGGCTGTCGGCCGAGGTGTGGCGGGGGTGGGCGTCCAGTTGAGGGGCTCCTCCTTGCCGCAGGCGGCCAAGAGGGCCAGGGCGCACAGCAGGGCGGGTAGGATCGGCTTTCTCATGGTCACAGCTCCCTTGTGTAGCGCAGGTCCACACAGATAGCGTCGGGGGGGAAGGGAATGTCGGCGTGGGTGCCGTCCCAGGAGAAGCCATGGGCGGCATAGAACCGGCGAGCCTTTTCGTTCTCCCGGAGAACAAAGACAAAGCAGTTCTTGTAGCCCTCCCGCCGCAGGCGGTCCATGGCCTCCTCGATGAGGAGACTGCCGTAGCCCTTGCCCCGTTCGGCGGGGTGGGTATAGAAGGAGATGAGCTCTCCCCAGCCGGCATAGGCGGCGTTGGGAAAGTCGGAGCCCTCCTTGGTGCCGGCATTGTAGTTCTCGGTCCGGGCAGGGCCATAGTTGATGCAGGCCACCGGAGTGTCATCTCTATAAAGCAAAAGACCATGACAGCGCTTGAGGCGATAGTCGTCCCGGAAAAAGGGGACCCAGCGCTCATCGGTGATCTCCCGAGCCATATACTCCGCCGGCACTGCGTCCACATAAGTGTCTCTCCAGCCTAAGGCGTGGATGAGGGACATGGCGCGAAAGTGCTCATCAGTACAGGCGTCCACAAAGTGTAGCTGTTCCATTTGGTATTCCTCCAGTCTAGGGAAATTCCCACCATAGGGGAATCCCCGGTCTCCCAAACTGGGAGACCGGGGAGGGAGATCACACGCTGACAGGCTCAGCCTTGGTGTCCGCCGGAGCGGATGCGTAAGCCTCCTCCTCGGCGTGCTGTTTGGCGAGGCCACGGGCGTTGGCCAGCATGAGCTTGATACGGTTTTCCTGGTTGATCTTGGTGGCGCCAGGGTCGTAGTCGATGGCCACAATGTTGCTCCAGGGGTAGTCATCCTTGAGCTTGCGGATCATACCCTTGCCCACAATGTGGTTGGGCAGGCAGCCGAAGGGTTGAGTGCAGACGATATTGGGCACGCCGGTGTGGATGAGCTCCAGCATCTCAGCGGTGAGAAGCCAGCCTTCGCCCATCTTATTGCCGTCGCCCAGGTAGCCCTTGATGTAGCTGTGGAGCTCGTCAAAGTCGCCGGGGGCCCGGAAGCGGTTGGAGCGCTTCAGGGCGTCGATGAGGGCGTGCTGGTACTTTTTCACATAGTTGGCGAAGAGGCGGCACACCGCCTGCTTTACCCACTTGCCGCCGTAGAGGTCCACATCCACGTCCCGGTTGTAGATCTTGAAAATGACGAAGTCCACCAAACCGGGGACTACCGGCTCCGCCCCCTCGGAGAGGAGGAACTGGTTGAGGTTGTTGTTGCCCAGGGGGGCGTACTTGACATAGATCTCGCCCACCACGCCCACGCGGACCTTCTCCTCGCCGGTGACGGGGATGGCCTTGAAGCGGTCGATGATGCGGTCAAAATTCTTCACCATACTCTTGTAGGAGAGGCCCTTGCCCTTGGCCATGTCCTCCAGCAGGAAGTCCATGCACTCGGAGGTCACCCGGTCGGTGTCCCCGGCGGTGACCTCGTAGGGGCGGACCTGGTTGCCCACGTTCATGATGAGGTCGCCGTACATGACGGCGAAGATGGCCTTGCGGATGAAGCCCAGGGTGAGCTTGAAGCCGGGGTTGTGCTCCAGGCCGGACAGGTTCACCGAGATGACGGGGACATAGGAGAGGCCCGCCTTCTCCAGGGCCTTGCGGAGCAGGTGGATGTAGTTGGAGGCCCGGCAGCCGCCGCCGGTCTGGGTAATGACCAGGGCCACCTTGTGGGGGTCGTACTTGCCGCACTGCACCGCGTTGATGAGCTGGCCGATAACCAGGATGGCGGGGTAGCAGGCGTCGTTGTGGACGTACTTCTGCCCGGCGTCGATGACCGGCTTGCCGGTGTTGCTCAGCATCTCCACCTTGTAGCCCTCGTTCTGCATGATGCGCACCAGCAGGGCGAAGTGGTCGGGGAGCATCTGGGGGACCAGGAGGGTGTACTCCTCCTTCATCTCCTTGGTGAAGAGGAGACGGCCCGTCTTGTCGTATACCAATTCTGCCATAACAGTAGTTCCTTTCAGCGATGGGGGCGCGCCCGGATCGGGTCGACGCTGTCATGTATTTTTACCTGACAGGCGCTGGGCCTCAGGCGGTAGCCTCTTCACGGGCGGGTTCCTGACCCTTTCTGGCGTCCATGGCTGCCATGAGGGAGCGGATGCGGATGCGCACGGCGCCCAGGTTGTTGATGTCGTCGATTTTCAGCTGGGTGTAGAGCTTGCCGCCCTTTTCCAGGATGTCGCGCATCTCGTCGGTGGTGATGGCGTCGGTGCCGCAGCCGAAGGAGACCAGCTGCACCACCTGCATGTCGGGCTGGGTGCAGACGTACCGGGCAGCGTTGTACATCCGGCTCTGGAAGGTCCACTGGTTGAGGACCTTCCGGGGGGCGTAGCCCTCCAGGTAGGAGAGGGCGTCCTCGGTGACCAGCACGAAGCCGAAGGAGGTGATGAGGTCGTTGATACCGTGGTTGATTTCCGGATCGATGTGGTAGGGGCGGCCGCACACCACGATGATGTTCCGGCCCTCGGCCCGGGCCTGGGCGATGTACTTGGCGCCGGTCTCCCGCACGTCGTGGACGTAGGCGTCGTAGGCGTCGTAGGCCGCCTTGGCAGCCCGGACCGACTCTTTCCTGGGGATGCCGAACTCCTCCTCCATGAGTTTGGCGACGCGCTTTTCAAAGTCCTTGTGCCGCCAGAGGCCCACATAGGGGTCCAGGTACTTGGTCTGCTTAAGAACGGGTACGTTGGCGGCCAGCAGCTCGGGGTAGTAGGCCACCACGGGGCAGTTGTAGTGGTTGTCGCCGATGCCCTCGTCGTTGTTGTAGGACATGCAGGGGTACCAGATGGCGTCCACGCCCTCCTCCACCAGGGCCTCCACGTGGCCGTGGAGGAGCTTGGCGGGGTAGCACACCGTGTCGGAGGGGATAGTGTGCTGGCCCTTCAGGTAGAGCTTCCGGGAGGACTTGGGGGAGAGGACCACCTCGAAGTTGAGCTTGGTGAAGAAGGTGTACCAGAAAGGCAGGTTCTCGTACATGTTGAGGCCAAAGGGAATGCCGATCCGGCCCCGGGAGCCGTCGCCGTCTCCCTTGCCCTCCATAGCCCGGAGCTTGTTGTACTTGTAGACCATAAGGTCGGGCATGGATACCTTCTCCTTGCCCAAGGGGCGGGAGCAGCGGTTGCCCGAGATGAATTTGCGCCCGCCGTCGAAGCTGTTGACGGTGAGGGAGCAGTGGTTGGTGCACAGGTTGCAGGTCACCGGCTTTGCGGTGTGGGTGAAGGACTGCAAAGCCTTTTCACTTAACAGGGAGCTCTTCTCCAGATGAAGGTCCCGGGCGGCCAGGGCGGCTCCAAAGGCGCCCATAAGGCCGGCAATGGTGGGCCGGGTGACGTTGCGGCCCAGCTCCAGCTCGAAGGCCCGGAGAACGGCGTCGTTGAGGAAGGTGCCGCCCTGGACCACGATGTGCTTGCCCAGGTCGTCGGCGGAGGCGGCCCGGATGACCTTGTAGACGGCGTTCTTCACGATGGAGATGGAGAGGCCGGCGGAGATGTCCTCTACGCTGGCACCGTCCTTCTGGGCCTGCTTCACCGAGGAGTTCATGAACACGGTGCAGCGGGAGCCCAGGTTCACCGGATGCCGGGCGAAGAGGCCCAGCTTGGAGAAGTCGGCGATGTTGTAGCCCAGGGCCTTGGCAAAGGTCTCGATGAAGGAGCCGCAGCCGGAGGAGCAGGCCTCGTTGAGCATGATGGAGTCCACGGCGCCGTTGCGGATCTTGAAGCACTTCATGTCCTGGCCGCCGATGTCGATGATGAAGTCCACGTCGGGGTTGAAGTGGGCAGCGGCGTTGTAGTGGGCCACCGTCTCCACCAGGCCCAGGTCACAGCCGAAGGCGTTCTTGACCAGATCTTCGCCGTAGCCGGTGACGGCGGCGCCCTTGATGGTGATGCGGTCGCCGCAGAGCTTATAGATCTCCTTGAGCTGCTCCAGCACCACCGCCACCGGATTGCCCAGGTTGGAGTGGTAGTAGGTGTAGAGGAGGCCGCCGTCGGGGGCGATGAGGCACATCTTGGTAGTGGTGGAGCCGGCGTCGATGCCCAGCCAGGCGTCGCCAGTGTAGGTGCTCACGTCCACCTCGGGAGGGTGGTTGGCATTGTGGCGGACGGTAAATTCCTCATACTGCTCGGGGCCGTCAAAGAGGGGGAGGAGGGTGTCCATGGTGTTCTTGGCCTCCACGGACTCTTCCAGCAGCTTGAGGGCCTCGTCAAAGGGGCGCTCCACATAGTCAGTGGAGCACAGGGCGGCGCCCATGGCGGCGAAGCAGTCGCCATCGGCGGGGAAGATGGCGTGCTCCTCGTCCAGCTTCAGGGTCTCCACGAACCGCTGCCGCAGGCCCATGAGGAAGTAGAGGGGACCGCCCAGAAAGACGATCTTGCCCTTGAGCTCACGGCCCTGGGTAAGGCCGGCCACGGTCTGGTCCACCACAGCCTGGAAGATGGAGGCGGCCACGTCCTCCTTCCGCCCACCCTGGTTGAGGATGGGCTGGATGTCGCTCTTGGCAAAGACGCCGCAGCGGGAGGCGATGGGATAAATCTTCTCGTGCTTGAGGGAGAGAGCGTCCAGCTCGTCGATGGAGACGTTGAGCAGGGAGGCCATCTGGTCGATGAAGGCGCCGGTGCCGCCGGCGCAGGAGCCGTTCATGCGTTCCTCCAGAGCGCCGCCGAAGAAGATGATCTTGGCATCCTCACCGCCCAGCTCGATGACGGCGTCGGTGCCGGGGATGTAGGTGTTGACGGCGGCGGCGGTGGCGTAGACCTCCTGAACGAAGTCGATGCCGGCGGCCTTGGCCACGCCCAGTCCGGCGGAGCCAGTGATGACCAGCTTCACATCCTTTCCGGCCAGCTTGTCCTGAATGGAGTGGAGGGTCTCACAGGCCCGCTCCCGGGCCTTGGAATAGTGCCGCTCGTAGGAGCGGAACAGGAGTTTGTTGTCCTCATCCAGCACCACGACCTTGACGGTGGTGGAGCCGATGTCGATGCCGATGCGAAGGCTCATAGGTTCACCTCATAGCCCCGGAACCCACCGGGGGCGTATTTTTTCGTACCCTATATACTATAACAAATCGACAGATTTTACAACTGATAAATCTGTAAAGAAAATACCACAAAACCTAGTGGATTTCAATGGTATTTTGACGGAAAGAATTGGATGGTTTTTGGAAACGGTTCAAGACCAAGATTTTAAAGAATCTTAATCCTTATCTTCTCTTGGTTTAAGAAAGCTGGACTACAATAGGGCTGAAAACAGAGAAAGGAAGGATGGCCATGCGGGCGATCACAGATGGAAAAATGGAAAACGGGCCGTGGGAGATCAGGGAGGAGCCGGTCTCTCAGCACCGGCGGTGGCCGGTGTGGCTTGTCGTGCTGGCTTTATGCGGGGCGCCCATCGTCATCCCCCTGGCGGTGGGGGGCGTCGCCCTGGCCGGAGGTCTGCTGCTGTGCCTTTTGACCCTCATCGCCGGCGCCGGGGTGGCCGGTGTGCTGAGCATGGGAGCGGGAGCGGTGGCCTCGGTGGTGGGTTTTGCCGGGCTCTTTGTCCACGGCCTGGGCTGGGGACTCCACTATATGGTGGGCGGTGTAGTGTCCTCTCTCTTTGGACTTTTGATGTTGGCGCTCTTCGCCGCGGGCGTGTTCCTGTGCCGCCAGGCGGTGGTGTGGTTTCTCCGGCGGCGGGGTTCCGCGATGTAAAAGACGAAAAGAATATTTAACCATAGTGCGAAATGTGCTATCCTGATGGTACCAGATCCATGAAGGGTGGTGCGGACGGTGACGAAGGCATTCCGGAACAGGAAAACGACGTTGTGGCTGCTGGCAGGGATAGCAGCGCTCTTTCTTGCAGCTGGCTTGCTCTGGCGGGGCCGACCGGCGGAGGCCAGGCCCGCTCTGACTGACTATGTGGGGGACCTGGACGGGTATGAGACGGTCCGGGCCACCCGGCAGGACGGCCAGACGCTGACGCTGGAGGGGGCGCAGGCGGCGGAATTGAAGGGACTGCTAGACCAACTCTCCTTCGCCGGGGCGGCGGAGGAAAAGCCCAGCCGGGCGAACAGCGCCCCGGGCGTTGAAGCCGTGGTCCGACTGGAGTCCTCCATGGGGGCGGCATGCTCCGTCACTTTCGTGACCAACAACCCGGAGACCTCCCATATGTGCCTTGGGCTTCCCGATGGGACGGAGGTCCACATCATAGGTGCGTTCCAGGCGGATTACAGGGCGGCGACAGATTTCATCAACGGACTCTGAGGACGGTCATCCGACAGAAGACGAGGCGCTTCCCTGGAGGGAAGCGCCTCGTTTTTATGAGATAAGTTCTTATCCCCGGCGATAGGTCCGGGTAATGTGCGCCAGCTTGCCGGAGACATCGGGGTTGAGGGCGGCGGAGCGAACCCTCCAGGACCAGTTGAGGGGGCCGGTGGTGCCGGGGAAGTTGACCCGGGCGTCGGCGCCCAAGCCCAGCACGTCCTGAAGGGGGGCGATGGCCAGGGCGCTGGGGCACATCCAGGCGCCGCAGATGGCCCCCCAGCCGAAGCCCTCGTCGGCCCGGAGCCGCAGGTAGTCGGAGGCGAAGTCCCGCTCGGCGGGGGTGGCCTCGTCGAAGAGCCACTGGACAAAGGTGGGGGTGTCGTGGGTGCCGGTGTAGACCACCGACTCTTTGGGGCAGTTGTGGGGGAGGTAGGAGCTCTCCCCGTTGGGATCAAAGGCGAAGACCAGGATCTTCATTCCGGGGATGCCGGAGTTGTGGATGAACTGCCATACGTCGTCGTCCAGTACGCCCAGGTCCTCGGCGATGAGTTCCAGCTCCGGCACCTCTTTGGCAAAATGGTCTAGCAAGGCTTGGCCGGGGCCCTTCTCCCATTTGCCGTCCTTGGCCACAGTGGAGGAGGCAGGAATGGCCCAGTAGGTATGGAAGCCCCGGAAGTGGTCGATGCGCAGCCGGTCGTAGAGAAGGGCGGCGTTCCGGAGCCGCCGGGTCCACCAGTCAAAGAGCTGGGCTCTGTGGCCGGCCCAGTCGTAGAGTGGGTTGCCCCAATACTGGCCCACGTCGGAAAAGGCGTCGGGGGGGACGCCGGCCACGGCAGTGGGAACGAAGTCGGCGTCCATTTGGAAGAGCTGGGGCTGGGCCCACACCTCCACGCTGTCGGCGGAGACGTAGATGGGCAAGTCGCCCATAATGGCAATACCCTTCTGGTTGGCGTAGGCCTTCAACGCCTTCCACTGGCGGAAGAAGTGGTACTGGAGGAAGACCTGGTAGTCCACCTCGTCGGCGAGCTCTGTCTGCCAGCGCGCCATGGCCTCGGGTTCCCGACAGCGGATGTCATGGGGCCACTGGTCCAGGGGGAGCCCCAGCTTCTCATGGATGGCGGAGAAGAGGGCGTGGTCGGGGAGCCAGTCGGCCTGCTCGGCCAGAAAGGCAGCCCGGGCGGCGGTGTCGGTGTCCCGGCGCCAGGCGGCGCGGAGCAGGGGAGGACGGTTCTCCCGGAGCCAGTCGTAATCCACCCGGTCGGGGTCGGGGTAACGAGCGGAATTCAGTTCCTCTTGGGTGAGGAGTCCCCGCTGGACGAATTCCTCCAGATCCAGCAGCCAGGGGTTGCCGGCGAAGGCGGAGGGGGACATGTAGGGGGAGTCGCCGCTCCCCGGGGGGACCAGGGGGAGGATCTGCCAGGTGTGTTGCCTGGCCTGGGCGAGGAAATCGATGAACTGACGGGCGCCGCTGCCCATGGTCCCGATGCCGTAATCGCCGGGCAGGGAGAAGATGGGCAGGAGCAGGCCGCTGGAACGTCCTTTGAGCATGAACGTGCCTCCATTTCGTGGACCCGCGGGGAAGCGCTGTCCCGGGCGGGGTGGTTTCTCTCCTATTATAAATCAAAGGGGGCGGCTGGTGCAAGGGCGGCGGGCGGCTTTACATTTTGACGGAAGGGGGCGTATAATAAAATAGTAAGGAAGTGATACCATGAAGACCGGCATCGTGTTGGAGGGCGGCGCCCTCCGAACCATTTTTTCCAGCGGCGTCTGTGACGCCCTACTGGAGGCGGACCTCCTGCCCGACTATGTCATCGGTGTTTCGGCGGGCATCGCCTACGGCGTGAGCTATGTCTCCCGCCAGAAGGGGCGCAATCTGGAGATCGTGACCAAGTATGCCAACGACAAACGCTATATGGGGCTGCGGAACCTGCTGGTTCCGTCCAACCGCTGTTATTTCGGCCTGCGGTTTACTTATGAGACCATCCCAAACGAACTGGTGCCCTTTGACTATGACACCTTTGCCGCCTTCCCCGGAGAGGTGGAGGCGGTGGTGAGCAACCTGAAGAGCGGTCAGGCGGAGTATTTGCCGGTCCCCCGGCGGGATGATAAATTCCTCATTCTACAGGCTACCTGTGCCATGCCCGTTCTCTTCCCCATCTTCTGGATGAACGGAATGCCCTATCTGGATGGGGGCTCGGCGGATGGTATTCCGTACCGCCGGGCTTTTGAGATGGGCTGTGACCGGGTGGTGGTAGTCCTCACCAGGGAGCGGAGCTACCGACGGGGACCGGAAAAGTTTCAGCGGCTCATCAATCTGCGATACAGCCGATACCCGAATTTCTGCGAGACCATGCGCACCCGGGCGGAGCGGTATAATGCCTGCCGGGAGGAGCTCTTTCAACTGGAGAAGGAGGGGAAGGTCCTTCTCATTGCCCCAAAGAGTACCGAGGGCTTTTCCCGGGTGGAACGGGATCTGGATAAAATCCGGGCGTTGTGGAAAGACGGCTACGATCAGGGTCTGGCCCACAGTGAGGAGATACGGACCTTCTGGGGGAAATAAAACAATACGAAAAAGTGCATAAAGGACCAAGCAGGAAGGGGAAGCCCTCCCGCCACTTGCTACAAAAAAGCGTCAAAGTAGAATCTGGGTCTTGACAGAGAATGGGGGAACCGGTATACTTAGCGCATCAGTTGAGAACGAAGGCGTTCCACCCGATGAGGGCGGAGCGCCTTCTCTGCTATCCAAGGTCATCCGCACCGCCGATGGCGAATCCAATAGAGGAAGGGGACACCAACAATGGCGCACACCAAGGAAGACATTATTCGTATGGTCAAGGAGGAGGACATCGAGTTCATCCGCCTGCAGTTCACTGACATCTTCGGCCAGCTTAAGAATGTGGCCATCACCGCCTCCCAGATCGAGAAGGCGGTCAACAACCAGTGCATGTTCGACGGCTCCTCCATCGAGGGCTTTGTACGTATCGACGAGTCCGACCAGTATCTGTACCCTGATCTGAAGTCCTTCCGGGTGTTTCCCTGGCGACCCAGCCATGGGAAGGTGGCCCGTCTCATCTGCGACGTCCACAACCCCGACGGTTCCCATTTTGAAGGTGATCCCCGGTACGTGCTGAAGCGTGCCATCGAGAAGGCAAAGGCCATGGGCTATGACGCTTTTAACGTAGGTCCTGAGGCGGAGTTCTTCCTCTTCCAGACCGACGACGAGGGCAAGCCCACCACCAAGACCAACGATGAGGCCGGCTACTTTGATCTGGGTCCTCTGGACCACGGTGAGTCCACCCGCCGGGAGATCTGCATGGCCCTGGAGGCCATGAAGTTCGAGATCGAGGCCAGCCACCACGAGGTGGCCGAGGGCCAGCACGAGATCGACTTCAAGTACGAGGAGGCCCTCCACACCGCCGACAACATTATGACCTTCAAGCTGGCGGTCAAGACCCTGGCTCAGAAGAACGGCCTCCACGCCACCTTCATGCCCAAGCCCATCTTCGGCATCAACGGCTCCGGCATGCACACCAACATGTCCCTTTTCCGGGACGGCAAGAACGTCTTCTATGATCCCAACGATCCCCGCGGCCTGTCCAAGGAGGCTTACAGCTTCATCGCCGGCCTGCTGGCCCACGTGAAGGGCTTTGCCGCTATTACCAACCCCCTGGTGAACTCCTACAAGCGTCTGGTGCCCGGCTACGAGGCTCCCTGCTACCTGGCCTGGTCTGCCTCCAACCGTTCCGCCCTCATCCGTATCCCTGCCGCCCGTGGTCAGGCCACCCGTGTAGAGCTGCGCTCCCCCGACCCGGCCTGCAACCCCTACCTGGCCTTTGCCGTGTGCCTGGCTGCCGGCCTGGACGGCATCGAGAAGGGTATGACGCCTCCTGAGGAGGTCACCGAGAACATCTTTGCCATGGATCAGGCCGCCCGTGAGGCCAACGGTATTGCGTCCCTGCCCGGCTCCCTGGAGGAGGCCATCCACTCCCTGGAGAAGGATCAGCTGATCCTGGATACTCTGGGCGAGCACGTGGCCACCAACTTCATCGAGGGCAAGATGAAAGAGTGGGATGAGTACCGCACCCGCGTGAGCTCCTGGGAGCGGGACAAGTATATCATCAACTACTGATTCCCAATAGAGACCCATGACCCCGCAGGCATGTCGGCCTGGCGCCGGCGTGTCACTCCTGCCAGAAGGAGTTGAGAAACGTTGGAGATGGAAAGTGTCATCGTGGCCTTTGAGAGCGACCGCAGCTGCGAGCGGATCCGGGACATCCTGGAGACCAGCGGCACTGCTGCGTGTATCCTGTGCCATTCCGCCGCCGAGGTGAAGCGGATCGTGAGCAAGCAGCGGATCACCACTGTGATTTGTGGCTTCAAGCTGCCTGACCAGCCCGCCGAGGCCCTCTTTGAAGACCTGCCGCCTACCTGTTCCATGCTGATGGTGGCGGTCCAGGGCATGCTGGACCTGTGCCAGAACGACGACATCTTCCGTCTGGCGTCCCCGGTGCGCCGGGGTGATCTGGTGGCGTCGGTGCGCCTGCTGCTCCAGATGGGGCACCGGCTGGAGAAGTTCGTCCGTCCCCAGCGCAGTCAGGAGGAGGAGAACCTCATCCGGTCGGCCAAGGAGCTGCTCATGGACCGCAACGGTATGACAGAAGAGCAGGCCCATCGGTTTTTGCAGAAAAAGAGTATGGATTCTGGGGTCAAGATGGTCCAGACTGCCCGACTGGTGCTGGGCATGGGCTAACGCCGCCCCGAAAAAACGCCACCGGAAGATTGAAGGGCCAAAGATGGCCTAGGATCGGTCCCAGGCGCATACATATCGTCAGACGAGGATGTCTCTCCGCCCGGGGCGGCAGTTCGGAACGCGATGCTGGACTGCCGCCCTTATGCTATCCACAGGGGGAGAGCGCCGGACAGGAGGTCTGACGATGCGTTTCACCAAAATGCAGGCCCTGGGCAACGACTACGTCTGCCTGGACTTGACCCGCCAACAGCCGGAAGGAGAGCTTTCTCGGCTGGCCCGTACCCTCACCGACCGCCATTTTGGGGTGGGGGCCGATGGACTGCTGTGCGTGCTTCCAGGGCAGGGAAGCCGCCTGCGGATGGCCCTCTACAACGCCGACGGCTCCCGGGCCGCCATGTGCGGCAACGGCATCCGCTGTTTGGCTGCCTACGCCTGGTCCCACGGCCTGGCGGAGGAGGGGAAACCGCTCACCTTGGAAACTGACGCCGGGCTCCGTACCCTCACCGACGCCGCAGACGGAATCCGGGTGGAGATGGGGCAGCCGGTGTTGGGGGAATCCCTGGTCCTGGAGGCTGGGGGAAGGACTTGGCGGGTACGGCCCGTGTCCATGGGCAACCATCACGCTGTCATCTTTGTGCCCCGCCTGGACCGGGCTCCGCTGGAACAGGTGGGGCCGGAGCTGGAGCGCCACAGTGCCTTTCCGGACCGGACCAACGTGGAGCTGGTAGAGGTCACCACCCCAGACCTACTGCGGATGCGGGTGTGGGAGCGTGGTTGTGGGGAGACCCTGGCCTGCGGCACCGGCGCCTGTGCCGCCTTTGCCGCGGCGGCGGTCTCCAGACTGACGGCCCGGCGGGGGCGGGTGGAGTTGCCCGGCGGCGTCCTCTCTCTGGATTGGCCGGACCCGGAGGGCTCCATTTTTCTGGAAGGCCCCGCGTTCACCGTGTTTGAAGGTGAGTGGCCGGGGGGATCATAAGGAGGTAACAACGTGCACATCAACGAGAATTTCGCAAAACTGCCCGGTAGCTATCTCTTTTCCGAGATCGCCCGCCGGGTGACGGCTTACAACGGGGAGCACCCTGAGGCGGACCTTATTCGCCTGGGCATTGGCGACGTGACTCTGCCTCTGGCACCGGCGGTGCTGGAGGCTATGCACAAGGCGGTGGACGAGCAGGGGAAGGCCGAGACCTTCCGCGGCTACGGCCCCGAGCAGGGCTGGCCCTTCCTCCGGGAGGCCATGGCCAAGTATGATTTCCAGGCCCGGGGGATGGATATTTCCCCCGAGGAGATTTTCATCAGTGACGGCGCCAAGAGCGACTGCGGCAACATTGTAGACCTCTTCCAGAGCGGCAATAAGGTAGCGGTGTGCGACCCGGTATATCCGGTGTATGTGGACTCCAACGCCATGGCCGGTCGTGCGGGGGACTATGACGCCGATACCGGCCGGTGGACGGGGCTTCTTTACATGCCCTGCACGGCAGAGAATGGTTTTCTTCCTGAGATTCCCCGGGAAAAGGCCGACCTCATCTACCTGTGTTTCCCCAACAACCCCACCGGCGGGGTGGCCGGCCGGGAGGTCCTCCAGGCCTGGGTGGACTACGCCAACGACTGCGGGGCGGTCATCCTCTTTGACGCCGCCTATGAGGCCTTTATCACCCAGCCGGAGATCCCCCACTCCATCTTTGAGATCCCCGGTGCCAAGACCTGCGCCATCGAGTTCCGGTCCTTCTCCAAGACCGCCGGCTTTACCGGCACCCGGTGCGCAGCCACCATCATTCCCAAGGAACTGGTCCGGGACGGTATGAGCCTCCGGGACATGTGGAACCGCCGCCAGTGCACTAAGTTCAACGGTGCGCCCTACATCGTCCAGCGGGGTGCCGAGGCCACCTATACCGAAGAGGGCCGAAAGCAGGTCATGGAGAACATCGCCTACTACCTCCGGAACGCCGGAAGCATCCGGGCCGGCCTGGCAGAGGCCGGGCTCACTGTCTCCGGTGGCGTGGACTCTCCCTACGTGTGGGTGAAGACCCCAGACGGGGTGGACTCCTGGTCCTTCTTTGATACTCTCCTTCGGGAGGCAAATGTGGTCACCACCCCGGGTGCCGGCTTTGGCCCCAGCGGGGAGGGGTATATCCGCCTTACCGGCTTCGGCGGCGCCGAGGCTACAAAGCGGGCGGTGGAGCGGATCCGAAAGATTCTTTGATATTGTTGGCGCGTACAATGGGGTGCGTGCCGCCGTGCTGGACCGCGACGTCCGGCGCGGCGGCGGCGCGCCCTTTTTTCACAACCATCCGATGGTAAAAAAGAAAAAACGCCGGACGGCCCTGGCCGCCGGACACACCCGGAAAGGGGATGCGGAGATGAAAAAGACCAGAAGTGAGGGCTTTCAGCGGTCCGGGCTCTACGACCCGGCGCTGGAGCACGACGCCTGCGGCATCGGTGCCGTGGTGGACATCCAGGGCCGGAAGACCCGCCAGACGGTGGACGACGCCCTGAAAATCGTAGAGAAGCTGGAGCACCGCGCCGGTAAGGACGCCGAGGGCAAGACCGGTGACGGCGTGGGCATTCTGCTCCAGATCCCCCATGACTTTTTTGCCAAGACGGTGCCCTTCCCTCTGGGCGGGGAGCGGGACTACGGCGTTGGCATGTTCTTCCTGCCCCAGGATGTGCTGCTCCGGGGCCGGGCCCAGAAGAGCTTTGAGCGGGCGGCGGCGGCCGAGGGCCTGGAGGTGCTGGGCTGGCGCGAGGTGCCCGTGGACCCCTCCGTGCTGGGGGAGCGGGCCCTGGCCAAGATGCCCTGCATCATGCAGGTCTTCCTGAAGCGTCCGGAGGGGATGGAGCAGGGGCTCCCCTTTGACCGGAAGCTGTATGTGGCCCGCCGGGCTTTTGAGCACACCGACAAGGACACCTATGTCTGCTCCCTCTCCAGCCGGACCATCGTCTACAAGGGCATGTTCCTGGTGAAGCAGCTGCGGGCCTTCTATCTGGACCTCCAGGACGAGGACTGCCGCTCCGCCATCGCCATCGTCCACTCCCGGTTCTCCACCAACACCAATCCTTCCTGGGAGCGGGCCCACCCCAACCGGCTGCTGGCCCACAACGGCGAGATCAACACTATCCGGGGCAATGTGGACCGTATGCTGGCCCGTGAGGAGACCATGTCCTCGCCGCTGCTGGACGGGGAGCGGGACAAGATCTACCCTGTCATCAACGTGGAGGGCTCCGACTCGGCCATGCTGGACAACACCCTGGAGTTTCTGATGATGGCGGGCATGGAGCTGCCCCTGGCCGTCATGGCGGCCATCCCGGAGCCCTGGCAGGAGGACAAGACCATGTCCCGTGCCCGCCGGGATATGTACCGCTACTACGCCACCCTCATGGAGCCCTGGGACGGCCCTGCGGCGGTCCTCTTCTCCGACGGCGACCTCCTGGGCGCGGTGCTGGACCGCAACGGTCTGCGTCCCGCCCGCTACTATATCACTACCGACCAGCGCCTCATCCTGGCCTCCGAGGTGGGTGTTCTGGACCTGCCCCCGGAGATGGTGTGTGAGAAGGGCCGTCTGGGCCCGGGCCGGATGATCCTGGCCGATACCAAGGCAGGGCGAGTCATCCGGGACTGGGAGCTCAAGGAGAACCAGGCCGCCAAGGCGCCTTATGGCGAGTGGCTGGACCGGGAGCTGGTGGGCCTGGCCGACCTGTCCCTGCCCAACCGCCGGGTGGAGTCCCGGAGCCGCGAGGAGCTCCAGCGGCTCCAGAAGGCTTTCGGTTATACCTATGAGGATGTGCGGGACACCATCCTGCCCATGGCCCGGGACGGCTCCGAGCCCACCGCCTCCATGGGGGCTGACATCCCTCTGGCGGTGCTGGACAAGAAAGACCGCTCCCTCTTCGACTACTTCCGCCAGCTCTTCGCCCAGGTCACCAATCCCCCCATCGACGCCATTCGAGAGGAGCTGGTCACAGACACCGCCGTCTATGTGGGCGACGACGGCAACCTGTTGGAGGAGAAGGCGGAGAACTGCCGGGTCCTCCAGATCCGCAACCCCATCCTGAGCTCCACCGACCTCATCAAGATCAAGGCCATGAAGCGGCCCGGCTTCCAGGTGGAGACGGTGTCCATCCTGTACTACAAGGGTTCCTCCCTGGAGGAGGCCCTGGAGCGCCTCTTCCTGGACGTGGACCGGGCCTACCGCCGGGGGGCCAATGTGGTCATCCTCTCCGACCGCGGGGTGGACGAGAACCACATGGCCATCCCGTCCCTGCTGGCGGTGTCCGCCATGGAGCAGCACCTCATCCGCACCAAGAAGCGCACGGCGGTGTCCATCATTCTGGAGTCCGCCGAGCCCCGGAACGTCCACCACTTTGCCGCCCTGCTGGGCTACGGCGCCCGGGCAGTGAACCCCTACCTGGCCCAGGAGACCATCGTCTCCCTCATCGAGGACGGCCAGCTGGACAAGGATTTCCACGCCGCCGTGGCCGACTACGACAACGCCGTCCTCCACGGCATCGTGAAGGTGGCCTCCAAGATGGGCATTTCCTCCATCCAGTCTTACCAGTCCGCCCAGATCTTTGAGGCGGTGGGCATCTCCAAGGAGGTCATTGACCGCTACTTCACCAACACCGTCTCCCGTGTGGGGGGCATCGGCCTCAAGGAGATCGGCGCGGCGGTGGAGCGCACCCACTCCAAGGCCTTCGATCCCCTGGGCCTGGAGGTGGACCTGGAGCTGGACTCCCTGGGCTGCCACAAGGCCCGGGCGGGGGGAGAGGAGCACCTCTACACCCCGCAGACCATCCACCTGCTCCAGGAGGCTGTGCGCCGCGGGGACTATGGCCTTTTCCAGCAGTATACCGCCCTGGTGGACGATCAGACCAAGCCCCGGACCCTCCGAGGCCTCCTGGAGCTCAACTACGCCAAGGAGCCTATCCCCCTGGACGAGGTGGAGCCGGTGTCCTCCATCGTCAAGCGCTTCAAGACGGGAGCCATGAGCTACGGCTCCATCTCCCGGGAGGCCCACGAGTGCCTGGCCAAGGCTATGAACATGCTGGGCGGGCGTTCTAACTCCGGCGAGGGCGGCGAGGAGCCCGAGCGCCTGGGCACCGACCGCAACTCGGCCATCAAGCAGGTGGCCTCCGGCCGCTTCGGCGTCACCAGCGCCTACCTGGTCAGTGCCAACGAGATCCAGATCAAGCTGGCCCAGGGCGCCAAGCCCGGCGAGGGCGGCCATCTGCCCGGCGGGAAGGTGTACCCCTGGATTGCCAAGTGCCGCCACTCCACCCCCGGAGTTACCCTCATCTCTCCGCCGCCCCACCACGACATCTACTCCATCGAGGACCTGGCCCAGCTCATCTATGACCTCAAGTGCGCCAACCGCCGAGCTCGGATCTCGGTGAAGTTGGTCAGTGAGGCGGGGGTGGGCACCATCGCCGCCGGCGTGGCCAAGGCGGGCGCCCAGGTGGTCCTCATTTCTGGCAGCGACGGCGGTACCGGAGCTGCTCCCCGCACGTCCATCCACGGCGCCGGCCTCCCCTGGGAGCTGGGCGTGGCCGAGACCCACCAGACCCTCATGGCCAACGGCCTGCGCTCCCGGGTGGCGGTGGAGGCCGACGGCAAGCTCATGTCCGGCCGTGACGTGGCCATCGCCTGCATGCTGGGCGCCGAGGAGTTCGGCTTTGCCACCGCCCCCCTGGTCTCCATGGGCTGCGTCATGATGCGGGTGTGCAACCTGGACACCTGCCCCGTGGGCGTGGCCACCCAGGACCCGGAGCTGCGCAAGCGCTTCCAGGGCAAGCCGGAGCACGTGGTCAACTTCATGACCTTCATCGCCCAGGAGCTGCGGGAGCACATGGCCAAGCTGGGTGTGCGCACCGTGGACGAGCTGGTGGGCCGCACCGACCTGCTCTCCCTCCGGAAGAACGATGTGGGTGTGGATCTCTCCGGCCTGCTGGAGGACACCTGGGGGAAGGCCGGCGCCAAGCGGCACTTCGACCCTGCCGACGTCTACGACTTCAAGCTGGAGCAGACGGTGGACCTGCGGGAGCTGGAGCCCCGGCTGAAGGAGTCCCTGGAGCAGGGGGTCCCCGGCCATGTGGAGCTGAACGTCTCCTCCACCGACCGGGCCCTGGGCACCATCCTGGGCTCCGATGTCACCCGTCTCCACGGCGACGCCCTGCCACCGGGAACCATCACCATCAAGTGCACCGGCGGCGGCGGCCAGTCCTTTGGCGCCTTCCTGCCCAAGGGTGTGTCCCTGGAGCTGGAGGGCGACGCCAACGACTCCTTCGGCAAGGGCCTCTCCGGCGGCCGCCTGGCCCTGTATCCCCCAAAGGAGAGCACCTTCGTGGCCGATGAGAACGTCATCGTGGGCAACGCCGCTCTCTACGGAGCCACCTCCGGCGAGGTCTACATCGCCGGTATCGCCGGCGAGCGGTTCTGCGTCCGCAACTCCGGCGCCACGGCGGTGGCCGAGGGCGTGGGCGACCACGGCTGTGAGTATATGACCGGCGGCTGCGCGGTCATCCTGGGCCCCACGGGCCGGAACTTTGCCGCGGGCATGTCCGGCGGCGTGGCCTACGTCCTGGACGAGAAGCGGGACCTGTACCTCCGCCTCAACAAGACCCTGGTCTCCATGGAGCCGGTCACCGATGGGGAGGACGCCAAGCGCCTGGAGAAGATCCTCCGGGCCCATTTGGAGGCCACGGGCTCCGTCCGGGCCAAGGCCATTCTGGAGGATCTGGACCACTGGCTGCCCCTCTTCAAGAAGATCCTGCCCATGGACTACGACCGGATGCTGCGTACCACTGCGGCGCTGGAGGGCCGGGGCATGGACAAGGAGCAGGCCGAGGTGGAGGCCTTCTATCTCAACACCAGAGGAGGGAAGCGGTAATGGGAAAGCCTACTGGATTTATGGAGTATCCGCGGCAGGGAGAGCCCGCCCAGCCGCCCCTGGAGCGAATCCGTCACTTCAACGAGTTTCACCCCCGGCTCAGCCGGGAGGAGCGCCGGCGGCAGGGGGGCCGCTGCATGGCCTGTGGCGTGCCCTTCTGCCAGTCGGGCGCGGTGCTTGGGGGCATGGTTTCCGGCTGTCCCCTCCACAACCTGATCCCCGAGTGGAATGACCTTATCTATACCGGCAGCTTTGACCACGCCCTGCGCCGGCTGCTGAAGACCAACAGCTTTCCGGAGTTCACCGGCCGGGTGTGCCCCGCCCTCTGTGAGGCGGCCTGCACCTGCGGCCTCCACGGCGATCCGGTCACCGTCCGGGAAAACGAGCTGGGCATTATCGAGGAGGCCTGGGAGAAGGGCCTGGTCCAGCCCCGTCCGCCCCGTGTCCGCACCGGCAAGACGGTGGCGGTGGTGGGCTCCGGCCCCTCCGGTCTGGCCTGCGCCGACCGGCTCAACCACCGCGGCCACACCGTCACCGTCTTCGAGCGGGCCGACCGGCCCGGCGGGCTGCTGATGTACGGTATCCCCAACATGAAGCTGGAGAAGAC
Source organism: Intestinimonas sp. HCP28S3_D6 (assembly GCF_052065695.1). Taxonomy (NCBI): domain Bacteria; kingdom Bacillati; phylum Bacillota; class Clostridia; order Eubacteriales; genus Intestinimonas; species Intestinimonas sp. HCP28S3_D6. The sequence goes on along the minus strand of NZ_JBQHTM010000014.1, from coordinate 36,355 downwards.
CGTGGTCCAGCGGCGCATCGACCTTATGACCAAGGAGGGAGTCGTCTTCCGCACCGGCGTGGACGTGGGCCGGGACATCACGCCCAAGACCCTGCTGGAGGAATATGACGCCGTGGTCCTCTGCTGCGGTGCCGCCCACCCCCGGGACCTGGCGGTGCCGGGCCGGGAAGGGGAGAGCGTCTTCTTCGCCGTGGACTACCTGAAGGCGGCCACCAAGGCCCTCCTGGCCGGCGACCCGACCGCTACCACCGTCTCCGCCAAGGGGCTGGACGTGGTCATCGTGGGCGGCGGCGACACCGGCAACGACTGTGTTGGCACCGCCTTGCGGCAGGGCTGCAAGAGCGTCACCCAGCTGGAGATGATGCCCAAAGCCCCCGACCACCGCACGGACGCCTGCCCTTGGCCGGAGTGGCCCAAGGTGTGCAAGACTGATTACGGTCAGCAGGAGGCCGCCGCCGTCTTCGGCCACGACCCCCGTATCTTCCAGACCACCCTCACCGGCCTGGTCCGGGACGAGGCGGGCCATCTCACCGCCGTGGAGACGGTGCAGCTGGACGAAAAGCTCAAGCCCGTGCCCGGTACCGAGGGCAAGCTGCCCTGTCAGCTCCTCCTCATCGCCGCCGGCTTCCTGGGGCCGGAGGACTATGTGCCCGAGGCCTTTGGCCTGGAGCGCACCCCCCGCTCCTGCGTCAAGACCGAGGAAGGTCACTACGCCGCCTGCGGCGGTGACCGGAAGGTGTTCACCGCCGGCGACATGCACCGGGGCCAGTCCCTGGTGGTGTGGGCCATCCGGGAGGGCCGGGAGGCCGCCCGGGAGGTGGATGAGTATCTCATGGGCTATACCGCTCTGGAATAAAAGGAACCAGATCACAGCCGGACCGCCGAAAGGCGGCCCGGCTGTTTTTCTCCCTCTAAATATTCCGCCGGAGAAAAGACGGTTGCCTTTCCACCGAAAGTGCCGTATCATATATCATGGTGATTTTTGTGAAGATCCTCATGCGCATTCTGCGTTTGTTGTTTCGGCTGGTGGTGCTGGGGGCCGTGCTGGTCCTGCTGGCCTATGCGGCCTTTCAATTCTGCCGCTGGCGGGGGCTGATCCTTTTCTCCCAGGAGGCCGACCCAAACCAGTGGGAGGTCTTTGGAGTGGACGCCTCGGTGTACCAGGGGGAGGTGGACTGGACCGCCCTGGAGGCCCAAGGGGTGGACTTTGCCTTTTTGAAGGCCACCGAGGGCAGCTCCCTCCAGGATGTGAACTTTGCCCGGAACTGGGCCGCGGCCCAGGCCGCCGGGGTCCGGGTGGGAGCTTACCACTTCTTCAGCTACGACAGCCCCGGTGAGACCCAGGCCGACAATTTCATCTCCGTCGTCCCCGTCACCCCGGGGGCATTGCCGCCGGTGGTGGACATCGAGTTCTATGGTGACAATCTGAAAAATCCGCCGGACAAGGACCATGTGAAGGCTGTGCTGGACCCTCTGCTGGAGCGGCTGGAGGAGCACTACGGGGTGAAGCCCATCCTTTACGTGACCTACCGCTCCTACGACCTCTATCTGAAGAAGGGCTATGAGGACTACCTCTTCTGGTTCTCCAGTCCGGTGGTGGCCCCCTTCTGGAAACCCTGGACCTTCTGGCAGTATTCCCACAGCGCCCTGCTGGAGGGGTACAGCGGGGGAGAGGAGCGCATTGACCTCAACGTGTTCCGGGGGAGCCGGGAGGAGTTCCAGGAACTCTTCGGACCGGGCTGAGGACGGCCTTTTTTGCCGGAACTATTCTATTTGAGCGCCGGTTCTGTTATAATATTCATATTGGGAGCATATGGCCTTTGGAGCCGCCCCAATGATCGAGCATACCGCCGGGCGGTGCGGCCACCGGCGTCTGATATGGATAATAGGAGGAAAAGAGAGTATGGACCGATATGCGTCTTTGTTCCGGGAGTTGTCCCGGACCTGTCCCGACCTGGAGCTTCGGGCGGAGGAGCCCATGAGCCGTCATACCACCTTCCGCATAGGCGGGCCGGTGCGGCTCATGGCCCTGCCCCGGACCGAGGAGGATGCCAAGAAGGCGGTGCGCACCGCCCTGCAGCACGACATCCACCCCTTCTATATGGGCAACGGCAGCGATCTGCTGGTGTCCGACCAGGGCTACGAGGGCTTTATCATCAAGGCGGTGGACGGCCTGGGCAAGCTGGAGCACCACGACAATGTCATCACCGCTGGCAGCGGTGTGCTCCTCTCCCGGCTGTCCAGCTTCGCCATGGACAAGGGCCTTTCCGGCCTGGAGTTCGCCCATGGCATCCCCGGTTCGGTGGGCGGCGCCGTCACCATGAACGCCGGCGCCTATGACGGGGAGATGAAGGCGGTGGTCCGTTCTGTGCGCTGCCTCACCGCCGAGGGCCAGGAGGAGACCGTGGCGGGGGACGACCTGGACTTCTCCTATCGCCACAGCGCCTTCCAGGACGAGAGCCGCCTCATCCTCTCAGCAGAGATGGAGCTCAAGCCGGGGGACAGTGGGGACATCAAGGCCCTGATGGATGACTTTGGCAACCGCCGCCGCCACAAACAGCCTTTGGACCTGCCCAGCGCCGGCAGTGTCTTCAAGCGCCCCAAGGGATATTTTGCCGCCTCCCTCATCGACGAGTGCAAGCTCAAGGGCCTCACCGTGGGTGGTGCTCAGGTCTCTACGAAGCATGCCGGCTTTATCGTCAACCTGGGGAACGCCACGTGCTCGGACGTGCTCACCCTGGCCAACCAGGTGCGGGAGACCGTGCTCAAGGAGACCGGTGTGGAGTTGGAGCTGGAAGTGCGCACCCTGGGCGTGTAAGCGATCCGTGAGGTGAGCACCATGAGATTCATCCTGATCTCCGGCCTCTCCGGGGCCGGAAAGAGCAAGTCCGCCTCCTTCCTGGAGGATATGGGCTACTATGTGGTGGACAATCTGCCCGCCGCCCTCATTCCCAAGTTTGCCGAGCTGTGCATGGCGGGCCAGGGGCGCTACGACAAGGTGGCCTTAGTCACCGACATCCGGGGCGGTCAGACCTTCGACGCCCTCTTTGACGCCCTGGCCCAGCTTAAGGACATGGGCTGTGACTACAAGATCCTCTTTGTGGAGGCCAGCCTGGAGGCCATCATCAAGCGGTACAAGGAGACCCGGCGGAGCCACCCGCTGGCCAAGGCGGGCCGCTCCCTGGAGGAGGCGGTGGCCCTGGAGCGGTCGGCGCTGGAGCCGGTGCGGAAGCGCTCGGAGTACATCCTGGACACCTCGGCCCTCTCCACCGCCAAGCTGCGGGGGGAGATGCTCCGCCTCTTCGGCGAGGGGGATGGCAAGCCGGACATGAGCGTGTCGGTGATCTCCTTCGGCTTCAAAAACGGCATTCCCCTGGAGGCAGACCTGGTCTTCGATGTGCGGTGTCTGCCCAACCCCTATTATATCGCCGAGCTCCGCAATCAGACGGGACTGGATGCCGGGGTGCGGGATTTCGTCTTCGGCTACCAGCAGACCCGGGACCTGATGTCCCATCTGGAGAGCCTGCTGAGTTTCCTGTTGCCCCTCTATGTGGAGGAGGGCAAGACGGCGCTGGTCATTGCCGTGGGCTGCACCGGCGGACACCACCGGTCGGTGGCGGTGACCCGGGCCTTGGCCGATTTCATCCGGCAGAAGGGGTACAACGCCTCTGAGAGCCACCGTGACATGACGAGGGACTGATGTATGAGCGAGCAGTACAGCCGCAGCGACCAGCGCTGGGAGCACGGGCCGAAAATCGCCGCCATCGGCGGCGGTACCGGCTTGTCCACCATGCTCCGTGGCCTGAAGCAGTATACCCGCAATCTGACCGCCATCGTCACTGTGGCCGACGATGGCGGCGGCTCCGGTATGCTCCGGCAGGATTTAGGCATGCCGCCGCCGGGGGATATCCGCCACTGTATGGAGGCCCTGGCCAACGCCGAGCCCATCATGAACCAGCTCCTGACCTACCGCTTTCCCGGCGGGTCGGGGAGTCTTACCGGCCAGTCCTTTGGCAACCTGATCCTGGCCGCCCTCAACGGCATCACCGGGTCCTTTGACCAGGCGGTAGCTCGGATGAGTGAGGTCCTGGCCATCACGGGTCGAGTGCTGCCGGTGACCAACGAGAACGTGCAGCTGGAGGCCACATTTGAAAACGGGAAGAGCGTGGTGGGGGAGTCCAAGATCTGCGCCTTCAAGAAGGAGCAGGACTGCCGCATCGTCCGGGTGCGGCTGCTGCCTGAGCGTCCCCCGGCGCTCCCCGAGACGCTTCGGGCCATCCGGGAGGCCGACCTCATTTTGCTGGGGCCGGGGAGCCTCTACACCAGCGTCATCCCCAACCTGCTGGTGGACGGGGTGGGGGAGGCCATCCGCCACTCCGATGCCCTGAAGGTCTATATCTGCAACATCATGACCCAGGACGGGGAGACCGAGGGCTACACCGTGGCCGACCACGTGGCCGCCCTCCTGTCCCACGGAGGCGGGCCGGGTCTGGTGGACCTATGCCTGGCCAACTCGGCCCAGGTGCGGCCCGGCTTGGTAGAGCGCTACCGGGAGGAGGATGCCGCCCCCATCGTCATCGACCGGGAGCGGGTGGAGGCTCTGGGGGTGGAGCTGGTGGAGCGGCCTCTGGCCTCCGAGACCTCCGATTACGCCCGCCACTCGGTGGCCCGGCTGTCGGCCGCCGTCATGGAGCTGCTGGCCGAGCGGTCCATCCGCATCGCCCACGAGCTGGGCGCTGAGGAGACCCCGTTCCGTCTGGAGGAGTGACCGGGCTGATACCCATCATAGAAAGAAAAAAGGAGCACCTATGTCCTTTTCCAACCAAGTCAAAACAGAGCTGTGCCGGGGAGAGCTCGCCCGACGGTGCTGTGCCCGGGCGGAGGCCTACGGCGCCCTACTGTTCTGCCGCAGCTTCACCCGGGAGGAGGTGAAGGTGGTCACCGCCTCGCCCGCCTTTGCTAAGCGCCTGCCGGAGCTCTTCCGCCGGGCCTTTCGGGTGGAATTTGACACCGTGACGGCGTCGGCGGCGGGGAAGCAGACCTTCCACCTCACCGACCCCGCCAAGCTCACCGCCGTCAGGGAGGCCTTCGGCTACGAGCCGGAGGCCTCTCTGGCCCACCACATCAATTTCGCTATGGTAGAGGAGGACCACTGCCGGTCCGCCTTTCTGCGGGGGGCCTTTCTGGCGGGGGGCTCGGTGAGCGACCCGGCCAAGAGCTACCACCTGGAGCTGTGCACCACCCACTTCAACGTGAGCCGGGAGCTGGCGGCGCTGCTGCGGGAGGTGGGCTTTGAGCCCAAGCAGACCACCCGGAAATCCAATTACATCACCTATTTCAAGCCCAGCGAGACCATTGCCGACTTCCTCACCGCCCTGGGGGCGCCGGTGTCGGCTATGGAGATCATGAACGCCAAGCTGGAAAAACACCTGCGGGGGAGCGTCAACCGCCGGGTGAACTGCGACTCGGCCAATCTGGACAAAGCGGTGGATGCCGCCCTGGAGCAGGTGGAGGCCATCGAGCGGTACGCCCGGAGCCGGGGGCTGGACTCCCTGCCGGACAAGCTCCGGGCTACGGCGGAGCTGCGCCTCAGCCACCCGGAGCTCACACTATCCCAGCTGGCCGCCCTCAGCGATCCGCCGGTGACCAAGTCCTGTCTCAACCACCGGCTCCGCAAGCTCATGGAGCTGGCGGGGGAGGGGTGAGTATGGTCCGCCGGTGCGTATTGGAAACGGCGCTCACACCCCGGGAGACAGAAGAAGCCTTGTGCCGCGGCGCCCGGCCCTGGTCCCGACTGGACCGGTGGACTGCCCGGAATACCTGGTTTGCCCGGGTTCGACCAGATGGACTGTGCCTGGCCCGGACCGGCCCCATCGGCGGCCATGTCCAGGTGGATGCCGCTCTGATGGCAGTGGAAGGCGGAACGCGGATCGAAATGACCGTGCGATTGCCGGCTGGCTTCTTCCTGTTCCACGGCATCTTCTGGCTGGCACTGGCCCTGCTCATCTGGGCCGACGGTTTCTCTCTGCGCACCCTGTGCTGCGCCTGCCTGCCGCTTTTTTCTCTCTGGCAGCGGCGTACCCTGACGGGGCTGTTGCCAGAGGTGGAGCGTGAGCTCCGTGCGCGGGTCCAAGACCATTCATCCTATTGACACCATTGAACTGAGGAGGTCCCCTATGTCCTTCGTCCACTTACATGTCCATACCGAGTTCAGTCTTCTGGACGGCTGCTGCCGCATCCCGGGGCTGGTGAAGCGGGTGAAGGAGCTGGGGCAGAACGCCGTAGCCATCACCGACCACGGCGTCATGTACGGGGCGGTGGACTTCTACAAGGCCTGCAAGGCCGAGGGGGTCAAGCCCATCATCGGCTGTGAGGTCTATGTGGCCCCCCGGACCCGGTTCCAGAAGGAGCACGAGTTTGACTCCTCCCCCCGCCATCTCATCCTGCTCTGCCGGAACGAGGAGGGCTACCGCAACCTGTGCCACATGGTCTCCCGCAGCTTCACCGAGGGCTTTTACATCAAGCCCCGCATCGACAAGGAGCTGCTGCGGCAGCACGCCGGCGGACTCATCGCCCTCTCCGCCTGCCTGGCGGGGGAGCTGCCCCGGCTGCTCCGCAACGGCCAGTATGAGGACGCCAAGAAGGAGGCCCTGGCCATGCGGGACCTCTTTGGTCCCGACGGCTACTATCTGGAGCTCCAGGACCACAGCCTGCCCGAAGACCCGGCCATCATCCAGGGCCTGCTGCGCCTCCACGAGGAGACGGGCATCCCCCTGGTAGCAACAAACGACGCCCACTACCTGACCCGGGAGGACGCCCGTACCCAGGACGTGCTCATGTGCATCCAGATGGGCAAGACGGTGGATGAGCCAGGCCGGATGAAGTTTGAGACCGAGGAGTTCTATGTGAAGAGCGAGGCCGAGATGGCCCAGCTCTTCCAGAGTTGCCCGGAGGCCCTGGAGAACACCCAAAAGATCGCCGACCTCTGCAATGTAGAGTTTCAGTTCGGCACATACCACCTGCCCGAGTTCAAGCTGCCCGAGGGCTGGACCGACGGGGATGCCTACTTTGAAAAGCTGTGCCTGGACGGCTTTGCCCAGCGCTATCCCGACGCCCCGGAGGACTACCGGAAGCAGCTGGCCTACGAGATGGATATGATCCGCAAGATGGGCTTCGTGGACTACTTCCTCATCGTCTCCGACTTCATCGGCTACGCCAAGCGGCACAATATCCCCGTGGGCCCCGGCCGCGGCTCCGCCGCCGGCAGCATGGTGTCCTACTGCCTCCACATCACCGACGTAGACCCCACCAAGTACGGCCTTTACTTTGAGCGATTCCTCAACCCGGAGCGGGTCACCATGCCCGATATCGACATCGACTTCTGTATCCGCCGTCGGCAGGAGGTCATCGACTACGTCTGCTGCAAATACGGCGCCGACCACGTGGCCCAGATCGTCACCTTCGGCACCATGGCCGCCCGGGGCGCCATCCGGGACGTGGGCCGGGCCCTCAACTTCCCCTACGCCGAGGTGGACAACATCGCCAAGCAGGTGCCCAGCGGCCCCGGCGCCCTCCACATCACCCTGGACGAGGCCCTGAAGCTGTCCAAGCCCCTGCGGGACCTCTACGAGGGGGATGAGCGGGTCAAGACCCTCATCGATACCGCTCGCAGCATCGAGGGCATGCCCCGCCACGCCTCCACCCATGCCGCCGGTGTGGTCATCACCCGGCTCCCCGTGGATGACTATGTCCCCCTGGCCAAGAACGACGAGTCGGTAGTCACCCAGTACACCATGACCACCCTGGAGGAGCTGGGCCTCCTCAAAATGGACTTTTTGGGCCTGCGGAACCTGACGGTGCTGGACGACGCCGTCCAGCTGGTCCGCCGGAAGGAGCCCGATTTCGACCTCCACAACATCCCGGACAACGACCCGGCGGTCTTTCAAATGCTCTCAGAGGGCAAGACCTCCGGCGTATTCCAGATGGAGTCTCCCGGCATGACGGGGGTGTGTGTGGGCCTCAAGCCCAAGGACATCGAGGACATCACGGCCATCATCGCCCTCTACCGCCCCGGCCCCATGGAGTCCATCCCCCGGTTCATCGCCTGCAAGCACGACCTCAAGCTCATCCGATACAAGCACCCGGCCCTGGAGCCCATCCTGTCGGTGACCTATGGCTGCATCGTCTACCAGGAGCAGGTCATCGAGATCTTCCGCAAGCTGGGCGGCTACTCTCTGGGCCAGGCCGACATGGTGCGCCGTGCCATCTCCAAGAAGAAGAAGGCCCAGATCGAGAAGGAGCGCCAGGCCTTCATCTACGGCGACCAGGAGCGGAACATTCCTGGTTGTATCGCTCTGGGCATCCCGGAGCAGACCGGCCAGGACATCTATGACGAGATCTACGATTTCGCCAATTACGCCTTCAACAAGGCCCATGCTGTGAGCTACGCCATCGTCTGCTACCAAACGGCCTGGTTCAAATACCACTATCCCAGGGAGTATATGGCTGCTCTCCTCACCTCGGTGCTGGATTCCCAGGCCAAGGTGGCCGAGTACATCGGGGAGTGCCGGGAGAGCGGCATCGACCTGCTGCCCCCCGACATCAATGCTTCCGGCGCCGACTTCACTGTGGAGGGTGACAACCTCCGCTTTGGTCTGGTGGCAGTAAAGGGCGTGGGGCGTGGCGTCATCCTGGACCTACTCTCCGAGCGGGAGCGGGGGGGACCCTTCACCTCCTTTGCCGACTTCTGCCAGCGCATGGGGGGTGCCGATCTCAACCGGCGGGTGGCCGAAAGCCTCATCAAGTGCGGCGCCTTCGACAGCCTGGGTTACCGCCGCTCCCAGCTGCTGGCCGTGTATGGCCAGGTGCTGGACGGAGTGGCCCAGCAGCGGAAGAAGAACCTGGAGGGGCAGTTTGACCTTTTCGGCGGCGGGGGAGAGGAGCCCTCCGCCGTCACCGACCCGCCCCTGCCCAACCTGCCTGAGTTCACCCGCCAGGAGCGGATGGCCATGGAGAAGGAGACCACCGGCCTCTATCTCACCGGCCACCCCATGGACGAGTACCGGCAGGCCGCCAAAGCGGTGCACGCCGCCCCCATGGGGGCCATCCTGGCCGACTTCGGCAAGGAGAGCGGCCCGGACACCTATCGGGACGAGCAGAAGATTACGCTGGCGGGGGTGGTGGCCGCAGCCAAGACCAAGACCACGCGGAACAACACCCTTATGTGCTATGTCACCCTAGAGGACGACACCGGCTCCATGGAGCTGCTGGTCTTTGCCCGCACCCTAAGCGCCAGCGGTTCCCTCCTTCAGGAGAACAACCCGATCTGGGTCACCGGCCGGCTCTCCGTCCGGGATGAGAAGGCGCCACAGCTGCTGGTGGACGAGGTCCACCCTCTGGGCACGGTGCCGGGCCAGCCGGAAGAAGAGGCAACAACCACGAAAGCGAATACCCTTTATATCAAGCTGGAACAGGAGGAAGGCCCGGTCTGGGAGCGGGTCCAGAAGATTTTTCTCATGTTCCCCGGCACCGAGAAGGTGATCTTCTATTTTGCCGGGAGCGGCCGGAAGCGCCGGGGTCTGTGTATCCAGCATCCGGCGCTGATCCGGGAGCTGGAAGAGCTGCTGGGCCCGGAAAATGTGGTCCTGCGTCCACCCAAGACGGCTGGCTGATAAGAAAAATATCTGAAAAGCAAAAACACTTGTCACTGTGAGGCATATATGAAGAAACTGGTCTCTCTGCTGTTCCACCGGGCGGTGTTGATGGGGGTATTCCTCATCATCCAAATCGCCGTGCTGGTGCTTATGCTCCTGCGGTTCAACGAATTTTTCCTGCCCTTTTACGGGATCTGTGTGGCGTTGAGCATCGCGGCAGTTTTCTGGATCGTGAACCGCAGCAGCGAACCGGCCTATAAGATCGCGTGGATCGTACCCATCCTGATCTTTCCCATCTTCGGCGGGCTCTTCTATCTTCTCTTCGGCGGCAACAAGCTGAGTAAGCGGACCCGCCGGAAGATGGAGGGGATGGACCAGAAGATGCTGGAGGTGCTGCATCAGGACTTCAAGGCGGACAGCCTCATCACATTTGGTGAGGATGCTGTGCACCAGGCCCGGTATTTAGAGCACATGGCCCACTGTCCGGTATACGGCGGCACGGAAACCGAGTATTTTCCCCTGGGAGAGGATTGCTTTGCCCGGATGGTGGAGGAGCTCAAAAAGGCGGAGCGATATATTTTCCTGGAGTATTTTATTATCGATGACGGGGTTATGTGGGACACCATCCTGGACATCCTCACAGGAAAGGTGAAGGAGGGGGTGGACGTGCGGGTGATGTACGATGACATCGGCTCCATGTTTACCCTGCCCCGGGAGTACGCCTCCGAGCTGGAAAAGCGCACCGGTATCCGGTGCTGTGTCTTCAATCCCTTTGTCCCCATCCTGTCCCTGCGGCTCAACAACCGGGACCACCGAAAAATCCTGGTCATCGACGGAAAGGTGGCCTTTACCGGCGGCATCAACCTGGCCGACGAGTATATCAACAAAAAGGTCCGTTTCGGCCACTGGAAGGACAGTGCCATCCTAGTCCGTGGAGAGGCGGCCTGGAGCATGACGGTGATGTTCCTCACCCTGTGGGACTATACACGGGAGACCTTCACGGAGGATTATGACGCCTTCCGTCCGAAGTGGGAGACGCCGCCCGAGGGAACGGGCTATGTGCAGCCCTATACCGACAACCCCCTGGACGGGGAGGCGGTGGGCCAGTCGGTCTATCTCAACCTCATCAACAAGGCCAGGCGTTATGTCTATATCACCACGCCCTACCTCATCGTGGACGACAGCATGAATACGGCTTTGTGTATCGCAGCAAAGTCGGGGGTGGACGTACGCATCATGACCCCTCATATCCCGGACAAAAAGGTAGTCTTTGAGGTCACAAGGGCCCACTATGGTCCGCTGCTGGAAGCCGGGGTAAAGATCTACGAGTATACCCCCGGTTTTGTTCACGCCAAGAACTTTGCCGTGGACGACAAGTACGGCACTGTCGGCACAGTGAACATGGATTACCGCAGTCTGTTCCTCCACTTTGAAAATGGTGTGTGGCTGTGCGGTGATCCCACGGTGCGGGACATCAAAGCCGACTTCCTGGCCACGCTTGAGAAGTGCCAACCCATCACCCTGGAGCAGAGCCGGGCTCTCCCTTGGTGGCGGAAGGCCTACCGGGCTGTTCTCCGTGTGTTCGCGCCGCTGATGTAAGCCCAAAAATGAAAAAATGCTGTTCCCCAGATGGGGAACAGCATTTTTTATCCTGTTTGGACAAACGGCTCAGGCTTTACTGGCCTTCTTGGCGGCCTTTTCCGCCTTCCGCGCCGCCTTGGCGGCCTGGATGGAGGCCCGCCACTGACTGCCATAGGCCCGGACGTCATCCAGTGCATAGCGGCGGGAGCTCATGTGGCGGTAACGGTTGCGGAACCGGCGGCTCATGCGCTCAGCACGCTTCAGCAGCTCGTCGTAATCGGACATCAGCCGATCCAGCCGCTGGGCATTGGCAGGGGAGAGATTCTCCCGGACGTCATCCAGCCGGGCACGCAGCTCCTCGCCCACCACTTCCAGGTTGTCGCCCAGATCGGACCGGGCCAGGGCCATCTGGAGCCGCAGCTCGTCGCCGGCGGTCTGGAGCCGGTCCATGGCTTTGGTGACCAGGGCCAGCTTCCGGATGGTGGTGACGGTATCCACCAGCAGCAGGGAGAGACAGGCGCCACAGGCGGTGTACTGGAGCCAGTCGGGCATCCGGGAAAAAAGCCGCGCTACCGGAGGGTGAATGAGAAATACAGCCACATAGGACATGATACCCCAGAAGAGGCTTACTTCCAGGCACACCCGACCCTTGATGTTGAACCGGCGGTCACTGTAATCCCAGTACTTGATGTGGGTGGTGGTTTCCAGAAACCAGCCTACAAAGTATTCCCAGGCCGTCATGACGATGACGGCCACGAAGTAAAAGACCACCAGATTATCCTTGAAGGGAGCGAAAAAGAGGACCATCAGCAAGAAGCCTACCCCGTAAATGGGGCAGACCGGTCCGTACAGAAATCCTCGGGGAACATAGTGTCGTTCCTTGATGGAGCAGTAGCAGGTCTCCCACAGCCAGCCGCAGAAGGAGTAGAAGATAAAATAGAGGAACAGCAGGGTAATGGGCTGTCCCATCAGTGTTGGTACCTCCAATCAGCTCTGCTCCTTTCCGTCGAAGTCGGTGAGCAGCACATCCAGCACGCCGTTGTAGATCTGCTCAGGGTGAGCTTTGAACTGTTCGGCCAGACGGTCGCACTGCTGCTCTGTGGCAGCCAGCATCTCAATGGTGAGGAGATTGCCGTGCTCATCGTCCAGAGCCATCACCAGGGTGAAGGTGCCATCTCCACGGGGGATGCGCTCGGAGCGGACCTGGGCGTCCCGGCGCAGCCGGCTGTTGAGCTTGGCCACATTCTTGTCGCATTTGACTCGGATGGAGTAGGGGAGGCTGCTCTCACAGATGGCGCCATTTTTCCGGCCCTTTTCCGTGATGGAATAGAGGTCGTCCTCCAGCAGCAGATGTTCGGTGTCCACCAGCTCGTGGACGGCCTCGGCAAAGGCGAAATAGTCCACTCCCTCGTCGCACATGGTGAGGTCGGTCAGGGTGGGCAGGTCGATGGGTGCCACAACACGGGACATGATGTAAAGCACCAGGAATTTAATGTCCAGCTTATCGTGGATGAATCCGACGCGAGCCATGGCGTACCTCCTTGCTTGGCCGGAGCAGTGCTCCGGATGGGGAGCGGGCCTGGATGGCCCACCCTAAAAACATATTATACCGAAAAAGAAAGACCGGAACAAGAGTGAATTTTGCCCGAAGGCTGTCGAGGCGGCGGTTGACAGGGAGAAGGGGCCGGGGGTAAGATGAGGGTACCATACTGGATGGAGGCGACGATATGAGAGGATCTGTCCTGTCAGCTTTATGCCTGACCGCCCTGCTGTGTCTCACCGCCTGCGGTGCCGGAGAGGGTGAGCCCTCTCCCACACCTGCGCCGGTGCAGACCTCACCGCCGCCCATGGCCACTGTGACGCCCACGCCCACTCCGTACAACGGTCCCGTCAATCCCCTCAGTGGGATGCCCGCCGAGACCGCCGCCCGGCGGCCGGTGGCCGTCATGCTCAACAACCTGGAGCAGGCCCTGCCCCAGTTAGGCCAATCCCAGGCGGACATCATTTATGAGGTGGTGGCTGAGGGCGGCATTACCCGGATGCTGGGGGTGTTCCAGTCGGTGGAGGACGTGGGTATGATCGGGTCCGTCCGCTCCGCCCGGCCCTATTACATCGAGCTGGCCCTGGGTCATGATGCCCTTTTCATCCACGCTGGCGGCAGTGAGCAGGCGTACAGCGACCTGCGGAGCTGGAATGTGGATCACTTCGATGCTGTCCGGGGACCCTATCTGGGCAAGAATCCTGAAAGCAATATGATGTGGCGGGACGCCGACCGCCGGAAGGAGAATGGCTACGAGCACAGTGTGGTGGCCACCGGTGCCTCCATCCTGGCTAACCTCCCGGAGAGCCTGCGCCTGGAACATGAGGAAGGCTACGATGCCGGCCTGACCTTCACCGATGACGGTACCCCTGCCGGAGGAAGCCAGGCGTCGGTGGTGACGGTGCCCTTCTCCAATTATAAGACGGGAATCTTTGTCTATGATGAGGACCAGAAGGCCTATCTGGTGGAGGAATACGGTTCCCCCTATGTGGACGGAAACACCGGAGCGCAGGTGGCGGTGACCAACGTCATCGTGGTTCAGACCCGATGCCGCTATACCGGAGACAGCCTGGGCCATATGGACGTGGATGTGGTGGGGGAGGGAGACGGTTGGTTCGCCTGTGGCGGACGGGCCGTTCCCATCCGCTGGAGCAAACCCGACCGGGAGAGTCCCCTGATTTATACCACCAAGGACGGCGCCCCCCTGGTCCTAGGCCGAGGACACACCTATGTGAATGTCGTCCCGCTGGATGCCGCCGTTACCATGGAATGAGGGAAATAAAGTATGGAAGGGCCGCCGTTTTGGAAAAACGGCGGCCCTTTTGTCATTAGCGCCGGCGCAGCCGCTGAGCCAGCGTGGAGAAAATACCCTTTCGGGCAGCGGGAGCTGGGGCGGTGGTTCCCTCCGGAGGTTCTTTGGCGATGGCCTCGGACATGAAGACAGCTTGGGCATCCACCGGCGGCTCCCCGTGGTCGGGGACGTGGAAGTAGTGGCCGTCGGAGCCCATGATGCGGGCCTTCACGTTGTCAGAGCAGAGGACTTCCACATAGTGGCGGATCTGCTCCCGGATGGAACGGTCCAGGATCGGGCAGGCGATCTCCACCCGGTGCTCCGTATTCCGGGTCATAAAGTCGGCGGAGCCGATGTAGACCTTGGCGTCGTCACCGGTGCCGAAGACGAAGATCCGGGGGTGCTCCAGGAACCGGCCCACGATGGAAAAGACCTTGATGCGATCGGTTTTTCCGGGAACGCCGGGGCGAAGACAGCAGATGCCTCGAATATTCATGGTGATGTCCACCCCGGCCTGGCTGGCTTCGGAGAGCTTGTCGATGAGTTCACGGTCTGTGACCGAGTTGCACTTAATAAAGATGCGGGCCTTTTGACCGGCCTTTGCCTTGGCGATCTCCCCGTCCATTAGGGCCATGAGCCGAGGCTTGAGACTGTGGGGTGCCACCAGCAAGAGGCGGTACTCCCCGTCCAGATTGGCGGTGGAGATATTTTGGAAGAAGGCGGCGGCATCGGCGCCGATGGCGGGGTTGGCCGTCATCAGGGAGAGGTCGGTGTAGAGCTTTGCCGTCTTCTCGTTGTAGTTGCCAGTACCCACCTGGGTGATCTGTTGGATGTGTCCCCGCTCCCGGCGGGTGATGAGACAGATCTTGGAGTGGACCTTGAAGCCCTCAAAGCCGTAGATGACGGTGCAGCCCGCCTCCTCCAGCCGCTCCGCCCACTGGATGTTGTTCTGCTCGTCGAACCGGGCCCGAAGCTCCATGAGCACCGTCACATCCTTGCCGTTCTCAGCGGCGGCAGCCAGGTATTCGATGAGCTTGGCCTTGGAGGCGAGGCGGTAGATGGTGATCTTGATGGAGAGAACGGCGGGGTCGTTGGCGGCCTCCTTCACCAGACGCAGGAAGGGGTCCATGGAGTGGAAGGGATAGAAGAGGAGAACGTCGTGGCGGAGAAGTTGGGGGATGATCTTCTCCCCGCGGATCAGCCCGGCGGGCGCTTTGGGGGAGAAGGGGGGATAGCACAGGGCCGCTCTGCTCTCCTCGGGCAGCAGCCCCTCCAGAGCGTAGACGTAGCTGAGGACCAGAGGGGACTTGGAGCGGAAGACCTGGGCGGGGGTGAGTTCCAGCCGCTGGCATAGGTACTCCACCAGGGCGTCACTGGCTGTCCCCTGGATCTCCAGCCGCACCGGGGCCAGCCGGGAGCGCTTTTTGAGCACCTTGCGCATGTGCTGGCGGTAGTCGTCGTTGACGTCGTAGTCCTCGTCCTCTGGCGAGATGTCGGCGTTCCGGGTCACCGAGATCACCGCCCGGCTCACCACCTGGTACTGGTCAAAGATCTCCTCCACATGGGCCTGAACGATCTGCTCGGTGAGGATGTAGCGCACCCCACGCTCGCTCAGGCGCAGATAGGGGGGGAGGCTCCGTGGAATGGGCACCACGCCGAAGGAGGTCTCCCCGCCCCGGCGCAGCTCCACGGCAATGTTGAGGGACTTGCTGGGCAGGTGGGGGAAGGGGTGGAGGGTATCCACCACCTGGGGAGAGAGGATGGGCAGGATGTAGTCCCGAAAATAGCGGTCGCACTGTTTGCGCTCCTTCACGTCCAGCTCGGAGAGGGCGAGGGAGCAGATGTTGCAGGTCCGAAGCCGGGTCTCCAGCTGGGCCATCAGCTTGTCCCGCTGTTTGTAGAGGGGGCCCACCGCCGCGAAGATGGCGTCCAGCTGCTGGGCGGGAGTGAGGCCGCTCTTATTGTCCACGTGGGTCTTCTTTACCAGAGTGAGGTCATAGATGGAACCCACCCGGATCATAAAGAACTCGTCCAGATTACTGGTGAAGATAGCGGCAAATTTGAGCCGTTCAAAGAGGGGGACGGACTCGTCCCTGGCCTCCTCCATGACCCGCTCGTTGAAGCGGAGCCAGGAGAGTTCCCGCTCCTGGGTGAAGCTGTAATCGTAATGTTGGTCAGACATGTTCCAGTTCCTCTCAGATTTTTAGGACACGGTCCATAAGGTAGCCTTCCCGGACACCGGCGGAGGAGGCCTCTACCGTCTCGACACCGCAGGTTTTGACGATGGCGTTGAGGATGATGAGTCCGGGAAGCAAGGTATGGACGCGGTCAGGGGCGGAGCGGAGCAGCTGACGCAAGGTGTCTCGGCCGCCCTTTTTCAGTAGCTTGTAGAGGTCCTTGAGTTCCTGGGCGGACATGGTCCGCAGCTCCGGGTCCCGCCCATAGACGTCGTTGCACAGCTTGGCCACGGCCCGGACGGTGCCGCCTACGCCGCATAGGTGTTTGCGCCGGATCTGGGCGGCATCGGCCTTCTCCAGCTGTTCGTTGACGAAACGGCGCATCTCACGGCACTCGTCGGCGGTGGGAAAGAGGCCGCCGGTGAACCGGGTGTAGAGGGAGAGGGAGCCCACCGGCAGGGAGCAGGCAGAGGTAATGGACATGTCCTCGTAGCTCACCAGCTCGAAGGAGCCGCCGCCGATGTCGGCCAGCACACCGGTGCTCACCCCGCCGGGGAGGACGGCGCCCCGGAAGGAGAGAGCGGCCTCCTCATCGCCGGAGAGGACCTCCACCTGGATGCCGGTGACGTCCCGGATAGTCTCCACCGCCTCGGTGGTGTTGAAGATGTTCCGGAGGGAGGCGGTGGCGAAGACGTGCATGTGGGAGACGTTGAAATTGTCCAGCAGAGCCCGGTAGCCGGCCAGGGTCCGGCAGGCCACCAGGATGCCGCTGTCGGAGAGGACGCCCTCCTGGACATAGCCGGCCAGTCCGGCCATGGTCTTTTTGTGCATGAGCAGGCGGAACTGACCCTGATCGCAGTGGTAGATGGACAGACGAATGGTGTTGGAGCCGAGGTCAACGATACCGCAGAGCATAGGGGATCCCCGCTTTCTTGAGATTCTTATCGCATATTGTACTCGTTTTCTTCCGATGGTGCAATGTAATTACGAAGATTTTACATCTCCGCACGGCCCTTCCTTACCGCCCAGGTCACGGCATATGGCAATGAGCCCCAACTGATCGCCCAAAACGGTAAAGAAAGCGGCCATCACACCTAATTCATCGCTGCTCCGCCCCTGAGCAAGGCGGATGGCTGCCGTCACAGCCAGTAAGGCCAATTCCTCTCCGCCCTTTCCAGAACCTCCGCCTCGGCAGCACCCCATTCGCTCCACCTCTCTTTCCTTTCCTTTAAGATATGTAGACGGCAACTAAGGCATGTGATAAAATAAACCAATATGTTCTGGAGCGGAGTGCCCAGAGTGTACAGGAGGTTTGCCATATGGAACGAAGAGCGCAGAAAAAGCTGGGCGCAGAGCCGTCCCTGCTGGGTTTTGGATGCATGCGGTTCCCCACCCTGGAGGGGGGCGCCATCGACGAGGAGCAGGCCATGGCCATGCTGGACCGGGCCTATCAGAGCGGGGTCAACTACTTTGACACTGCCTATTTTTATCACAACGGCAAGAGCGAGGCGTTTATGGGGCGGGCCCTGGCGCGCTACCCCAGAGAGAGCTACTATCTTACCTCCAAGTTGCCCACCACACTGATCCACTCCCTGGAGGATGCCAAGCGGATCTACGCCGAGCAGCGGGAACGGCTCCAGAAGGACTATCTGGACTTTTACCTCCTCCATAACCTCAACGGCGCCCGATGGCACGAGATGGTGGACACTGGCGTAGTGGACTGGTGCTTGGAGCGGCAGACGGCGGGGGATTTTAGGCACTTCGGCTTCTCCTTCCATGGAAGCTATGAGGAGTTCCGCGAGATCCTCACGGCGCGGAGCTGGGACTGCTGCCAGATCCAACTCAACTACATGGATACCGAAGAGCAGGCCGGGCTTCAGGGCTACCGCCTTACCGAGGAGCTGGGGGTCCCACTCATCATCATGGAGCCGGTCAAGGGCGGGGCTCTGGCAGCGCCTCCCGCCGATGTGATGGAGGTCTTTACCGCCCTGCATCCCCAGGCGTCGGCTTCCTCCTGGGCCCTCCGTTGGGTGGCCAGTCTGCCCAACGTCATGACCGTCCTCTCCGGCATGTCCACCATGGGTCAGGTGGAGGACAACCTGGCCACCTTCAACGCCTTCCAGCCCCTGAGTGAGGCGGAGCGGGCGGCGGTAGAGCAGGCGGCGACCCTCTTCCGGCAAAAGGTCCGCAACGGCTGCACCGGCTGCCGTTACTGCATGCCCTGCCCGGCGGGGGTGGACATTCCCGGCACCTTCCGGCTGTGGAACGACTGGGCCATGTACCAGAACCGGGAGCGGTCCCGGTTCAAGTGGAAGGACATGGACGACGACAAGCGTCCCCAGAACTGTGTGGGCTGCGGCGCCTGTGAGGAGAAGTGCCCCCAGAGTCTCCCCATCCGGGCCGATCTGGTCCGGGCCAAAGAGGAGCTGGAGGGGCTGTGAGTATGGAAGGGGAGAACCGCCTGGAGCTGGTGCGGCCGGACGAGCGTTGGGCGGCGGAAGTCTGGGACTACAAAGCTGAATTTGAGGCCCGGGGCGACCACCTGGATGGCACTGCCGACCTGGGAGCGGCGGCCGACTTCTCACACTGGCTGTCCGATCTTCGAGCGGATGACAGTCCCAATACGGTGCGGCCCGGACGGGTGCCCGCCGACACCTTCCTGGCCGTTCGCCGGTCCGACCGGCGGCTGGTGGGTATGGTCAATATCCGCCACACACTCAATGACTACCTCTTTCAGTTTGGTGGCCACATCGGATACAGCGTCCGGTCCAGCGAGCGCCGGAAGGGCTACGCCAAGGAGATGCTGGCGCTGGCCCTGGATAAATGTAAAGGGTTAAAGCTTGACCATGTTCTGGTGACCTGCGACAGTGAGAACGAGGCCTCTGCCCGGACCATCCGGGCCAATGGCGGCGTGCTGGAAAACCGGGTCCCGGAGGGGGAAGGGTTCACAGACCGGTATTGGATTGAGGTGGGTGTATGAAAAATCTGCTGGAACAGTTGGAGGGTTACACGCCCTGGAACGAACAGGAGGAGCGGGATCGGGCGGTGCTGCTGAGCATGCTCAGGTCCGGGCAGGACCTGTGGACCCGGGAGAACGAGACGGCCCACTTCACCGCCTCGGCCTGGGTCACCGACCCCACTCGGACCAAGGTCCTCATGTGCTATCACAACATCTATGACTCCTGGTCCTGGCTGGGGGGACACGCCGACGGGGAGCGGGACCTCCTGGCGGTGGCCCTCCGGGAGGTGGGGGAGGAAAGCGGCCTTACATCGGTGCGCCCGGTGTCGGAGGACCTCTTTTCCCTGGAGATCCTGACGGTGGACGGCCATGAGAAGAGGGGGCGGTATGTGCCCTCCCACCTCCATCTCAACGTCACCTATCTGCTGGAGGCCGACGACGCCGAGCCCCTGGCAGTGAAGCCGGATGAGAACAGCGCTGTGGGCTGGTTCGGGCTGGCTGAGGCGGTGGCGGCCTCCTCGGAGCCCTGGTTCCGGGAGCGGATCTATACCAAGCTCAACGCCAAGCTGCGTGCCCGTGTCAACTGAAGCAAAACAGAGGACCCCGCCATCTTGGAAAGAGACGGCGGGGTCCTCTGCCGCATAGGATAGGACGGCGGGGACCGTCCGGTCCCTGTCCATACTATCTCAATGAAATGGAGCTGTGAGCATGGAAAAACAGCTTTCTATGGATTGTCTGCCGGAGGGTGAGAGCGCCCGTGTCCTCCATGTGGGTGGAGAGGCCGCCATGCGGCGGCGTCTGATGGATTTGGGGCTCATTCCCGGCACAAGCGTGACCTGCCGGGGACGGGCACCCGCCGGTGATCCGGGAGCCTACTCCTTCCTGGGCTGTGTGGTGGCTCTGCGCTCCCGGGATGCCGCCGCCGTGGCCCTGACGCAGGAGGAAGCCCTGTGAACGGGGAGGGACGCAACGCCTTTTGGCTGGAACGGCGGCGTGGAGAGCGGGTGGTGGCGCTCACCGGCAGCCCAAACGTGGGCAAATCCACCCTCTTCAATGCCCTCACCGGCCTGCGGCAGCACACAGGTAACTGGCCGGGAAAGACTGTGGCAGGGGCCACCGGCCGTCATGTCCGCCATGGGCAGGATTACTTATTGGCCGATCTGCCGGGGACATACTCCCTTCTGGCCAAATCTCCGGAGGAGGCGGTGGCCCGGGATCTGCTGTGTTTTGGCGGTGCAGACGCCGCCGTGGTGGTGTGCGATGCCGGTGCCCTGGAACGGAGCCTGGGGCTGGTACTCCAGGTGCTGGAAGTCCAGCCCAAAACCGTGGTGTGTGTCAATCTCATGGACGAGGCCAGGCGGAACGGAGTGGAGGTTGATCTGGATGGCCTCGCCCGCCGCCTTGGGGTACCGGTGGTGGGAACCTCTGCCGGGCGGCGGGAGGGCCTGGAACCCCTCATGGCGGCGGTGGAGGCCGTCATCGAGGGCCGGGTAGAGCTTCACCCGGCGTTGGCGGCGTATCCGGCGGCAGTGGAGATGGCCATTGGTCTGGTGGAGCCTGTGGTGGGGGAGACCGGCCTTCCCGCCCGGTGGGTGGCCCTCTCCTTGCTGGAGGGAGAGCCTGGCCTCATGGACAGTATGAAAACCGCCCTGGGCCGGGATGTGAGAGAGGATAGGGCGGTGGCCGCCGCTCTGGAGGAGGCCAGACAGGTGCTGAAGAAGGCGGGGCTCACAGGGCCTGCCTTCCAGGAGGCGGTGACCGCCGCTCAGATCCGCCGGGGGGCGGAGCTGGCCCGGGAGACGGTAAGGGGGCTCGGCGGCGGACCAAAGTGGGGCCGAAAACTGGACCGTCTCCTCACCGGGCGGTTCACCAGTGCCCCCGCCATGCTGGCGCTGTTGGCTTTGGTATTCTGGATCACCATTGCCGGGGCCCAGGTACCCTCTGACCTGCTGTCAAAAGGCCTCTTTTGGGTCCAGGACCGGCTCACCGAACTTTTTATGTATCTGGGCGCTCCCGACTGGCTCCACGGTGCCCTAGTGCTGGGGGCCTACCGCACCCTGGCCTGGGTGACGGCGGTGATGCTGCCCCCCATGGCTATTTTCTTTCCCCTCTTTACCTTGCTGGAGGACCTGGGTTACCTGCCCCGGGTGGCTTTTTTGCTGGACCACGCCTTTCAGAAGGCGGGCTCCTGCGGCAAACAGGCCCTCACCATGTGAAGAGGACCCGGTGGGATGCCGAAATGAAAGGGCGCCCCGGACCGCAATGGTCCGGGGCGCTGTCTTTGTCAAAGGGCCTGGGTGCGGGTGCACAGCCGCTCCAGCAGGGGGGCGCTGTGGCTGACGATGAGGAGCCCCAGGCCCCGGCGCTCCGCCTCTTCCAGGAGAAAGGACCAGATCTGGGCCTGGGTGATGAGGTCCAGCATGGCGGAGAGCTCGTCGCACAGGAGAAAGCGGGTGGCGGGGCCCAGGGCCCGGGCCACACAGAACCGCTGAAGCTCACCGCCGGAGAGCTCGGAGGGGTAGCGGGTGAGCCAGCCCGGCTCGATATGGAGCCCGGTGAGGACCCGCTCCTCCACCGCCCAGCCCTCGGCCAGGGTGGCGCCCAGGGTGCGCAGGGGGTCCACCACCAGCTCCGGGTGCTGCCACACCACCTGCACCGGGCAGTAGCCCCGGTAAGTGGAGAGGGGCTTGCCGTCCAGAAACACTTCACCGGTGTCAGGCCGGTCGTAGCCCGCCAGCAGCCGGCATAGGGTGGTCTTGCCACGGCCGGAGGGGCCGGTGAGCCCCAAACGCTCCCCACTTTGAAGGGTGAGGTCCAGATGTTCTATGACGGCGGGGCCCTTGGGGTGGTAGCGGAAGGTGAGATCTCTGGCTTCCAGGATCATGAGGCGTTCCCCCTCTCCGGGTAGAGACAGCGGACGAAGCCGCCGTCCAGGGGGCGGTAGGGCACCTCGCCGCTACACTCCGCTGTGCGTTTGGGGCAGCGGGGAGCGAAGGGACAGCCCTCCGGAAGGGCGCCGGGGTAGGGCTGGGTGCCGGGGATGGGGTGGAAGCCGTGCTGGGGGAGGGCCCGCCACAGGGCACGGGTATAGGGGTGGCGCAGGTCCTCCAGCCGGTCAAAGTCCCCGGCGGAGGCCTCCTCCACCGTCTCACCAGCGTAGAACACGGCCACCTTGTCGGCGATGGTGAGGGCCAGTTCCAGGTCGTGGGTGATGAGGAGAACGCCAGCCCCGGCGTTGGCCAGCTCCCGGAAGTGGCCTAAAATGCGGCCCGCCGCCCGGACGTCCAGGCCGGGGGTGGGCTCGTCGGCGATGACCAGGGCGGGGGAAGCGGCCACGGCGGTGGAGATGAGGACCCGCCGGGCCATACCGCCGGAGAGCTGGAAGGGGTAGAGTTCCTCGGTCTCCGGTCCCAGACCGTACCGGCCCAGAACGGCCCGCACGGCTTTTTTGTCCGGCCCCACCTGGGGCCCCACCTTCCGGAGGGGGTCCAGATAGCTCACCGACTGGGGCACCAGCACGATCTCCCGCCCCCGGAGGGCGGCGGCCCGCTGCGGAGTGAGGGGGGCGCCGTCATAGGTGATGGTCCCCTCCATGTGGGCATTGTAGGGCAGGATGCCCAGAATGCCGTGGGCCAGCAGGCTTTTACCCGAGCCGCTGGAGCCCACCACCGCCGCCACCTGCCCCCGGTCAATGGTGAGGTCCAGGTCCCGGATGGCGGGAAGAATGCGGCGGCGGGTGCCCCGATCATATTGAATAAAGGAGATGGAGAGGTGCTCCACGGATAAGAGGGGGGTCATGGGCAAGCCTCCTTGTTCATTGATGGATGGTGGCCGGGTCCAGGATGCGGCGGAGCCGGTCCCCCAGCAGGGCGAAGAGGGCCACCGTGGCCACCAGGGCCAGGCCGGGGAAGAAAGCCAGCCACCACTTGCCGGTGGTGAGGTAGCTCATGCTCTCGGAGAGGATGACGCCGATGGCGGGCTGCTCCGAAGAGAGTCCGAAGCCCAGAAAGGTGACGCTGGCCTCGTGGAGGATGGCGTGGGGGAAAAGGAGAATGAGGCCGGTGAGGAACTGGGGAAGCAGGTGAGGGAGCAGGTGATCCCGGGCCACCTGGAGATTGGTGCGGCCCAGCTTTTCCGCCGTCAGTATGTAGGGGGCGCCCCGGAGCTGGAGGACCTCGCCCCGGAGGAGCCGGGACAGGGAGGTCCAGTGGCTCAGGGACACGCCGGCCACCACGCCGAGAAAGCCCTTGCCGAAGGCCAGGGAGATGAGCATGACCAGCAGGATGTGGGGGATGCCCATGACCAGGTCGATGCACCAGGAGAGGACAGCGTCCACCCGGCGGCCCAGGGTAGCGGCGGCGGTGCCCACCGCCAGGGCTACCACGGCGCTCACCGCCGCCGTCAGCACCCCGATGCGGATGCTCAGGGAGAGGCCGGTGAGGGTGCGGGAGAGCATGTCCCGACCCATCCAGTCGGTGCCGAAGGGGTAGGCCAGGCAGGGCGCCAGGTTTTTGCGGGAGAAGTCGGTGACCACGGCGGCGTCGGCGAGGAGAAGCCCGGCCACGGTCACGACCAGCAGGACCAGGGCGGCGAAGACGGAGAGAAGCAGGGCCCGCTGCCGCTGGTTGAGGAGACGGTCCATGCTATGCGCCTCCTTTCCGGCCGCGGGCCCGGACCCTGGCCCGGATCTTGGGGTCCACCACGCCGTAGAGCAGGTCGGCGATGAGGTTGCCGCCGAAGACTAGGGCGGCGCTCACCACTGTGACCCCCAGCAGCAGGGGGAGGTCGCTGCCCAGTCCCGCCGTCACGGCACACTGGCCCAGTCCTTGGTAGGAGAAGACCTGCTCCACCAGCACCGAGCCGCCGAAGATCTCGCTGATGGACCCGAACTGAAGGGTGATGGCGGGGAGGGCCATGTTCCGGAGGCCGTGGTGCCAGAGGATGGAGAGGGTGGACTCCCCCCGGGCCCGGGCGAAGAGCACGTAGTCCGACTCCAGCACGTCACAGAGCTTTTCCCGGGTGTGGAGGGTCATGTTGGCAAGGCCGGTGACGCTGAGGGTGAGGGCGGGGAGGATGGCGTGGCGGAGCCGGTCAGCCAGGGTGACGGCGCTGGCCTGGGCGCCGATGGGGGCGGAGAGGCCGATGGGCAGCCAGCCCAGCCACACGGAGAAGACCATGAGGAGGAGGATGGCCAGCCAGAAGGTAGGGGTGCTGGAGATGAGGAGACACCAGCCCCGGATGAGCCTGTCGGGCCAGCGGCCCCGGCAGGCGGCGGCCACGGTGCCCAGCAGCAGACCCAGAAGGCCGGAGAGGACCCAGGCGGCAGCCATGAGCCACAGGGAGCTCTGGAGCCGCTCCGCCAGGACCTGGGTGACGGGCACCCGGTAGAGGAGGGAGGTCCCCATATCCCCGTGGAGGACGTCGGTGAGCCAGCCCAGGTACCGCTCCAGGGGCGGGTCGTTGACCCCCCAGTAGTCCTCCAGCTGGGCGATCTGCTCCTGGCTCATGGTGCCCAGTGCGGCCTGGCCCACGTTGGTCTGCAAGGGGTCCAGGGGGGAGGCCGACATGAGGAGAAAGGCCGCCAGGCTCACCCCCAGCAGGAGCAGTACCATGCGCAGGAGCTTTTTGCCGGCGAAACCCAGACGATGGGCCATGGGCGGGGACCTCCTTTCGATTAAAATGGATGAATCGCCCTCCCCTTTCCAGGGGAGGGCAAAGGTTGTCTGCTGACTGTAAACAAGAAAAAATAATAAAGTTCTTTTGCCTACTTTTCTTTCAAGAAAAGTAGGTTAGGAAACGAAGGACCATTGATCCACGTTGTTGACGATGGACCAGCCGTGGCCGTGGGGGTGGATCTTCTGCTCGGCCACCTGGAGCCCGTCCCGGACCCAGTAGAGGTGGTTGACGTTCACCAGCCATACCCAGGGGATGTCGCCGTCCTGGGTGACGCCGGTGGTGCCGTCCCACTGGGCCTTCTGCCACAGCTCATAGGACTCCTCCAGGTCAGAGCACTGAAGGGCCTGATCCATATAGCTGTCCACAGTGGGGTTGGAGTAGGGGGAGTAGAGGGCGGTGCCGGTGTCGGGCATGGTGTGGTAGATGTTGTAGAGCTCCATGGGGGTGTGGGCGCCCCAGCCCCACACCAGGGGAGTGGTAAGGGCCCGGTCATAGGCGGTGTCCCAGCCCACGCCCTCGGTGGTGCAGGCGATACCCAGCTCGGCGAGCTGATTGGAGAGGTCGGCGGCCAGGGCCTGGCGCACCGAGTCGCCGGTGGAATAGAGGATGTTGAGCTCGGCCCGGACGCCGTCCTTCACCCGGACGCCGTCGTCCCCCAGGACCCAGCCCGCCTCCTCCAGCAGACGCACGGCCTCTTCGGGATCATAATTTACCTCGGATGCGGGGTTGTACCAGGGCAGCTTGTCGCAGACGCTGTAAGCCGGGGTGCCGTAGCCGCTCAGGACGTTCTGGATCATCTCCTCCCGGTCCACCCCGATGTTGATGGCCCGGCGGACGGCCAGGTCGGCGGTGACGGGGTTGCCCTCGGTGGGCAGGTTGATGCCCCGGTTGTCCACGCTCTCACAGGAGAGGAGGGAGTACCCAGCCGGACTCTGGTCAGCGTAGACGGCGGAGGTGTAGGCCAGGTCGGCCTGTCCCGCCTGGACTGCCAGGAAGGCGGCGTCCTCCTCCATGAAGAGGATGGTGACCTTCTTCATCTTGGGGGTCTCGCCGTAGTAGTCCGGGTTGGCCTTCAGAATGATCTGCTCCCCCCGGTCCCACTGGACCAGGGTGTATCGGCCGGAGCCGATGGGGTTGGAGCCGTAGGTGGCGCTGTCATAGGCGTGCTCGGGAACGATGCCCACAATGGCCATGGTATAGGGCCAGATGGAGTAGGGGGTGTTCATGTGAAAGCGCACCGTGGTGTCGTCCACCGCCTCGGCGGAGGAGAGCATGGTGAAGTCGTTGACCGAGGAGGTGGCTTTGACGGTGTTGTAAGTGAAGGCCACGTCCTCCGCCGTCAGGGCTTCGCCGTCGGTGAAGGAGACGTCATCACGGATGGTGACGGTCCAGGTGAGGCCGTCGTCGCTGACGGACATGTCGGTGGCCAGGTCGTAGCCGATGGTGAGGTCGGCGTTGGTGACGGTGAGGGTGGACTGGATGAGGGGCTCGTGGACGTGCTCGCCGGCACCCCAGCCGAAGGCGGGATCGAAGCCGGCCTCAGGCTCCGAGGTGGGGCCCATGACCACCACCACCTCGTCGGCGGGATGCTCGGGTACGGGCGTGGTAGCAGCTGTGCCGCCGGCGGCGCAGCCGGCAATGAGGGTGAGGGAGAGCAGGCAGGGGAGAAGTCGCTTCATAAAGACCTCCTGAATTTACTTGTTCAATGCTGCCTGCCAGACGGTCTGATAGGGCACGCCGTGGGCCCTGGCAGCGGCGGCCACCGAGGCGTGTTCCGGCTTGACCTTGGAGAGGCCGAAGCCCTCCGCCGTCTTGACGTCGATCTCCCCGTAGGGGGTGGAGACAGTGGCAGCACCGGGGGTGAGGAAATACTTCTCACACCGGCGGGCCCGCAGGCCGATGGTGGTGGTGTGGGTGAGGACGGCCCGGGCCATCCGGGCCTCCTGAGAGGGGGCGCACAGCACCATCAGCAGGTGGCCGGAGCGGCCCTTCTTCATGGTGCCGGGCAGGGTGTAAACGTCTAGGGCCCCCTCCGCGCGCAGCTGCTCGCAGGCGTAGGCCAGGGCCTCGGGGGTCATGTCGTCGATGTTGCACACCAGCTCACTGATGGAGCCGTTGGCGCTGTTTTCGCTCTCGCCCAGGAAGACCCGGACGCAGTTGGGCCGGTCAAAGACCTTCCGGCCCACGCCGCAGCCCACCTTGTCCGCCGCCAGGGCGGGCATGGGGCCGAAGGACTGGGCAAAGGTGACCAGCAGGGCGGCGCCGGTGGGGGTGCACAGCTCCCCAAAGACCTCGCCGCCGTAGGTGGGCACGCCGGTGAGCAGGTTGGCGGTGGCGGGGGCGGGCACCGGCATCACGCCATGGGCGCAGCGGACGGTGCCGCTGCCCACGTGGACGGGGGAGGCGACGATCCGGTCGGGGGAGAGGAGCCACAGGGCGTAGCAGGCCCCCACCACGTCGGCCACGGCGTCCAGGGCCCCCACCTCGTGGTAGTGGACCTCGCCCACGGGGCAGCCGTGGGCCTTGGCCTCGGCCTGGGCGATGGCGTCATAGACGCTTCGGGCACAGACTTTGACCTCATCCGGCAGGTCCATGCCGTCGATGAGGTCCCGGATGTGGTCGGGAGAGGCGTGGTGATGGTGGTGTTCATGCCCATGTTCGTGCTCGTGGGGATGGTCATGCCCATGGTCGTGATCGTGTACGTGGTCGTGCTCATGCACGTGGTCATGGATATGGTCGTGCGCATGGAGATGGAGGACAGCGTGTACGTGCCCATGCTCGTGGTCGTGGTGATCGTGGTCATGATCGGGGTGCTCATGATGCTCGTGGTCGTGACCATCATGGTCATGCCCGTGGTGGTTGTGATCATGGTGGTGGTCGTCGTGGTCCCCTTCCTCATGGCCGTGGACGGTCACTGCCATATGGGTGCCCGCGATGCCGCAGGTCACCGCCGGCTCCGCCTCCACGTGGACGCCGGGAAGGCCCAGGCCGTTCATCTTCTCCAGAAAGCCGGTCTTCTGCTCCTCGCTCAGGAGCTCAAAGAGGGCGGCGGTGAGCATGTCCCCGGCACACCCCATGGCACATTCAATGTAAAGGGTTTTCACGTTACTTCTCCTCCAGTCCTTCCATTTGATTGATCATGCTGGCCAGATAACCGGCGCCGAAGCCGTTGTCAATGTTGACCACACTGCACCCGGAGGCGCAGGAGTTGAGCATGGCCAGCAGGGCGGAGAGGCCGCCGAAGCTGGCGCCGTAGCCCACGCTGGTGGGGACGGCCACCACGGGGCAGTCCACCAGTCCGCCCACCACCGAGGCCAGAGCCCCCTCCATGCCGGCCACGGCGATGACGCACCGGGCGGACATGAGGGACTCCAGATTGGAGAGGAGTCGGTGGAGGCCGGCCACGCCCACGTCGTAGAGCCGAGTGACCTTGTTGCCCATGGCCTCGGCGGTGAGGGCGGCCTCCTCGGCCACCGGCTGGTCGCTGGTGCCGCCGGTGCACACCGCGATGGAGCCCAGAGTGGGCCGGGGACCGGGCAGGGCGATGCCCAGCCGGGCGTCGGCGTGGTACTCCAGGTCCACACCGGCCTGGGTGAGGACGTCGGCCTTTTCCTGGTTCATGCGGGTGATGAGGATGTTGCGGCAGTGCCGCTCCCCCATGGCCCGGACGATACCCAGGATCTGCTCCGCCGTCTTGGAGGCCCCGTAGATGACTTCGGCGGCGCCCTGACGGACCCCCCGGTGGAAGTCCACCTTGGCGTAGCCCAGGTCGGCGAAGGGCTCCGTCTTCAGCTCCAGCAGGGCGTCCTCCGGGGCGGTCTTTCCCGCAGCCACGGCCCGTAAGAGCTCCAGAATCTCATGCTTGTTGTCCATGTCCGCTCCTCCTTCTCATCGTGTCTCCAGGTCCAGGGTCACCGCGGAAAACCAGGGCTTCAGGGCGGCCAGGATCTCCTGCCGCTGGGTGGCGGCTCTGCCCCATTGGCCCTCCGGCAGCTGGATGCGGGCGGCGTCGGCCAGGAGCCGTACCCGGAAGTCGGTGAACCCCAGGGCAAAGAGGGTGTCTTCCGCCTTCTCCACCCGCTCCAGGTCCTCTTTGATGATGGTCCGGCCAGTGGGGATGCGGGTGGCCAGGCAGGCGTAGGCAGGCTTGTCCCAGGTAAAGAGGCCAGCCTCCTTTGAGGCCGCCCGGACATCGGCCTTGGTGAGTCCGCACAGCCGCAGGGGGGACTCCACTGCCAGCTCCCGGAGGGCCTTCATGCCGGGGCGGTCCCCGGCGTCGTCAGAGGCATTGGTGCCGTCCAGCAGCAGGGTGTGGCCGTCCCGGCGCGCGCACTCCCACAGCTTGGTGAAGAGGGCGGTCTTGCAGTGGTAGCAGCGGTCGGGCCCGTTGGCGGCGGCCAGGGGCACCGACAGGATGTCGGCCTCCACCACCACCATGGGAACGCCGACATCTTCGGCCAGACGCCGGGCGTCCCGGAATTCGAATTCCGGCTGGAAGGCGGTGTGGACATAGTAGGCCGTGAGGTCACAGCCGTAGTGCCTGCCCGCCCACAGCAGGTAGGCGGAATCCACGCCGCCGGAGAAGGCCAGGGCGGCTCTGGGATGGGCGCTGAAGTATTCGGCTAAGGTCATGGTGGCGTCCTCCTCATGGGGAAAATACAAAAAATGGCACGCCAAAACTGGCGTGCCTTCTGGCCGCGGCGCGGTGTTCTCGCCGCGCGGGTGGCAATATGACAGGAAGATACTGGAGGAATGCGGGAAAAAGACCCTTCAGGGCCGGAGCACGGCCTTCTGACCGCTTAAATCTTATCTATTATAGCAAATGGAGGGATATTCTGTCAAGCCCGGCGGGGGAGGGCGGCCATCTCCCGCCTCCACTCGGCGGGGTCCCGCCACTCGGGGATACCCTGGCGCTGACGGTCCTTGGCCTCCTCCAGGGTCAGCTTCACCGGGTCGTCCTTCAGATAGTCGATGAGTTCCTGGATGCCCTCTCTGGTGAGGCTGCTCACCTCAAAAATGCGCTCACAGCCGGAGTTGATCATCCAGCTGCGCACCATGGGCACATTGGCGTAGGGGGAGTCGATCTTGGTGATGATGCCGATGAGGGGTCGGTTGGTGAAGCACTGACAGTTGGCCTCAAAGACACTGAAGGGCTCATCGGCGGCGATGAGGAGGGCCAGCACGTCGGCTTCGAAGGAGAAGCAGGCCAGCCCCAGACCGCACCGCTTGGTCTCGGAGTACTCTCCGGGGGTGTCGATGATGTCGTCGTTGGTGTTGGTGTACTGGGTCTTGTGGTAGTGGAGCTCCTCACCGTTGAGGATCTGGGTGAGGGAGGTCTTGCCGGCCTCGCTCCGGCCCATGAGAAACAGCTTTTTCATGGCGGCACCTCCTATCGCTCCGTCAGTTCACACACAGGGAACCCCAGCTCGTCCCGGAAGAAGTCCAGCACGTGCCGCAGGGAGGTCTTGACCTCCTCCCGGTTTCCCAGCAGGATCACGGCTCCGCTGAACCGGTCCAGAAAGCCCAGCTCCACATCGCCGCTCTTCATGGCGATGTCGGCGGCGGCCACGGTGGCCTCCCAGGGGGTGATGTGGAGGAGGCCGATGGACTCACCGGTGTGGTCCTCCCCCAGGTGGGTGCCGATATGGAGGCCCAGGTTTTCATAAATGCGCCGGTCGGACACGCCGATGAGCTGGGCCAGGGAGACCTCCCGGCCCACAACCTTTACCCGGACCAGGCGCAGCTCCCTGCCCCTGAGCTCCTCATAGCTGCGGGAGAAGACCCTTTCCAGGAACTCCTCCGTCGTCATGCGCTGTCCCATGGCGGGCCTCAGCGCTTGGTGATCTTGCAGACCACGTAGCCCAGGGTATCCCGGAAGTAGTCTACGATCTCGGTAAGGGCGGTGGTGACGTCGGCCAGCTCGCCGGTGATGATGACGGTGCCGGTGAAGCGGTCGGCAAAGCCCAGGTAGACGTCGCCGCTCTTGACGGCGATGTCGGCGGCGATGACCGCGGACTCCGGCGGGGTCAGATTCATGAGGCCAATGGCGGCGGAACCGTAGTCAATGGAGGGGTTGAGGCCCAGCTTCTGATAGATGATGGGGGCGGGGCCGCCGATCACATGTGCAAAGGTGATCTCCTTGCCTGCCACTGTCTCCTGGACGATACGGATCTTATCCTGATGGTCGTTCATGGGCTCACGTCCCTCCACGGTGATAGATTTTATGCTCCTATTATACGATATGGGAAGGGGAAATGTCAATCAGGGCAAGGGGGACAGGCCGGCTGGCATAGAGTGTTGGAAGGAGGTGATAAAGTGAAAAAGAAAGGCATTGAGCGATACCGGCTCACCGTCCGCGGTACCGGAAAGGTGAGCCTGCGGGCGGCGCTGGCGGAGGCGGTATGGCGGCGGTACCGGGCGAAGCGGTGAACCTCCGGGCGGCCCTTTACCTGCGGCTGTCCCGGGACGACGCCGGGGCGGGGGAGAGCGTCAGCATCGGCGGTCAGCGGGCCCTGCTGCGCGCCTATGCCGCCGACCATGGCTGGACGGTGGTGGGAGAGTATGTGGACGACGGCTTTTCTGGAACTAGCTTCCGGCGGCCTGGACTCCAGAGACTGCTGGAGGATGTGGAGGCGGGGCAGGTGGACCTGGTCCTCACCAAGGATCTGAGCCGCCTGGGGCGGGACTACATCCGTACCGGCGAGCTGGCCGAGGTCTATTTTCCCTCCCGGCATGTGCGCTACATCGCTGTCAACGACGGCTTCGACACCCAGGGCCCGGACAACGGTCTGGCGCCCTTTCAGCATGTGGTCAACGAGATGTATGCTCGGGACGCCAGCAAGAAAATCCGCTCCGCTCTGGCTGTCCGCCGGGCCCAGGGGCGGTATGTGGGGAGCCTGGCGCCCTACGGCTATCGCAAGGACCCTACAGACAAGAATAAGCTCCTGCCCGATCCACCGGCGGCGATGGTGGTGGGGGAGATCTTTGCCCAAGCGGCGATGGGGGTGAGGCCGGGGGAGATCGCCCGGCGGCTCAACCAGCGGGGGGTGGTCTGTCCCGCTCTCCACCGCTCCGGCGGCCGCCCCGGGCCAGACGGGCCGGTGTGGATGGCCTCCACAGTGTCCAAGCTGCTGCGGAACCCCACCTATCTGGGCTGCACTGCCCAGGGCCGTACCCGGAAACCCTCCTTCAAGGCCAAGGTCCGGGAGGCCATTCCCCGGGAGGAATGGACGGTGGTGGAGGGTACCCATCCGGCCCTGGTGGACCGGGAGACCTTTCGGCTGGCGGCCAGGCGGAGTAGGGGACGGACCGGAACAGGGCGGTTTCAGAACCGGCTGGCGGGGCTGGTCCGGTGTGGGACCTGCGGCGGGGCCATGGTGTCCGCAGGCACTCGGAGAAAGGACTCACCAGCCGTGCTGGTGTGCCCCCAATATAAAAGAAGGGGACCTTCTGCCTGTGGCAGCCATACCATACACTACCCTGTTCTGAATGACCTGCTGGACCGGGTCCTGAGGCAGGCGGTGGTCCTCACCGCGGAGGAGCGTGGGGAGATTTTGGCGGAATTAATCCGCCGGGCGGTACCGAAAAATGTGGGAGATCAGAGGGCGGCCCTGGAGGCGGAGCTCAGACGGCTGGACCGCCTGGAGGGGGAGTTATGGGACAGCCACCTGCTGGGGGAGCTGGGGGAAGAACGATTTCGGGTATTGCTGGATCGAGTCAATGCGCTCCGGCGGGAGACTACCCAGAAAGTGGAGACTTGTCTGCAAGAGGGGGAAATCGACCTGATTGCCCTGCGGATAGAGCTGGAGCGAATCCTGGATCAGATCTTGTCCGCGCCGGCGGAGGATCAAAGGCTCCTGTTTTCGCTGGTCACATCGGTAGAAGTGGGGGAGCGGGAAGAGGACGGGACACTGCTGGTGCAGGTGGAGCTGGCCTTTCCCGTTCTGGAGCAGACTGAACTTCTGGAGCGCTCCGGCCCCATGGATCACAGCACATGGAGAGCGGCCTTGCCCGATGAGGGCAGTGGTGCCGCTCTCTTACACGACGCTGTTGAGGGGGATAAGCTGTAAAGTAAAAATACAGTTCAGGAAATGTCATCCCAGTAGGGCGATTTCATGTGCATGGGACTGGGGTGCAATGCCGCTGGGGTGGTGGGATGTCGGATTGTGGATTCCCCCCGGGAGCGGCTTATCGCCATTCTCACCAACAGTCTTGTCCCCTGCAATGGGCGTTTTCCGACCTTGATTACGATCCTGACGCTGTTCTGCGCCGGGGGAGGGCTGGTGGCTGGTGGTGCTCTGGCCGGACTGGTGGTGCTGGGGGTGGCGGGGACGCTGGTAGCATCCCGACTGCTGTCGGCCACCCTCCTGAGGGGAACGCCTTCGGCCTTTGCCATGGAGCTGCCGCCCTATCGTCGCCCACGGCTGGGGCAGGTGGTGGTACGCTCCGTGCTGGACCGGACCTGCTTCGTGCTGGGGCGGGCGGCGGCGGTGGCGGCGCCTGCGGGACTACTCATCTGGCTGTGCGCCAACTGGGCTCCGGGGGGCATGTCCCTGCTGGGCCGGTGCGCCTCTGCCCTGGATGGGGTGGGGGAGCTGCTGGGCATGGATGGAGTGATCCTCACAGCCTTCCTTCTGAGCTGCCCGGCCAACGAGCTTTTTTTGCCGCTGCTCCTTATGGGTTACCTCTCCACTGGGGTACTGGCCGAGCCGGAGGATCTGGCGGCGCTAGGACAGCTTTTGACAGACAACGGATGGACAGGACTGACGGCGGTGTGTGTCCTCCTGTTTACACTGTTCCATTGGCCCTGTACCACCACCTGTCTCACGGTATGGCGGGAGACGGGAAAGGTCCGCTGGGCTGTAGCGGCGGCATTGGTACCTACCGGATTGGGAGGGTTGTTGTGCCTGATCGTAGCTTCGGTGGCACGCCTGCTGGGACTGGGATGAGCCTGAAATCCCCACAATGCGGGCAAAGTGACAGAGAATTCCAAAATATTTCTAGAAAAATAGTAGAATCGCCCGATGGAAAACAGGAAAATATCTGATAAAATGGAACCGATAAAAAAGCGGCCGTGAGGCCGCGGAACGAGGAGAAAAGAGTCATGCTGAACAATACCAAGAAGCCGGAGCCTCTGGCTGCCCAGACCGCGGCCGAACAGAAGTCGACTCCCAAGGCGGAGAAGCCTATGGAGGCCCCCAAGGCCGTCGAGGCTAAGGCGGAAAAGCCCGCTGCCGCATCCAAGACAGAGAAGGCTGCCGCCGCTGCCAAAGCCAAAGCGGAGAAGGCTGCCGCCGTTGCCGCCGCCAAGGCTGAGAAGGCAGCTGCTGCTGCCAAGGCCAAGGCCGAGAAAGCTGCTGCTGCCGCCAAGGCTAAGGCCGAGAAAGCTCCTGTCCGTAAGCGCACTGTGGGTGCCCGGAAGGCCGCCGCTCCCGAAGTGAAGCTGTATGTCCAGTATCAGGGAAAGCAGATCTCTCAGGAAGAGGCTGTGGAGGCCGTGAAGGCCGCCTGGACCGGTGAGCCCATCAAGAGTATGGAGCTCTACGTGAAGCCTGAGGATGGAGCTGTCTATTA
This sequence comes from Intestinimonas sp. HCP28S3_D6, assembly GCF_052065695.1. Lineage (NCBI taxonomy): Bacteria > Bacillati > Bacillota > Clostridia > Eubacteriales > Intestinimonas > Intestinimonas sp. HCP28S3_D6. The sequence goes on along the minus strand of NZ_JBQHTM010000014.1, from coordinate 1,905 downwards.
TGTCATCAACGGCAGTGAGACCGGTAAAGTGACCTTCTGAATGTAAATGGAATGGTAAGAAAAGGGACTGACCATGTGGGTCAGTCCCTTTTTTGCTGCTTGGCATCCAGACCTTGTTCCTGGGCACAGGCCTTCAGCAGCTCCAGAAATCGTTGGATGATCGTTCCACCCTTTTGGGGGAAGCAGACAGCGCCGAAGGAAAGCGGTTCCACCTGCTCAATGGTGAGGTAGCGCAATTCGGGCATACGGGTGTTGGGATAGTCCGGGACGAGAGCGAAGCCGTAACCGGCGGCCACCAGGGGAAAGATGGCCTCGTGATTGTCGCAGAAGAGGATTTGGCTGGTGGCTCTACCGCCCACGGCTTGGGTCTGAATGGCGAAGAGATCAGGGGGACAGCTGGGAGGGCGGCACACTGCAATGCGCCCGGAGGACCTCAGCTGTTCGATGGTGACGCTGTCGTAGGCGGCCAGCGGGTGGGAGCGGGCGCAGATGCACCTGATGGGGCAGTGGCAGAGCTCCACGTAGCGCGCTTTTGCCATAGCAGAATTCCGAAAAGAGAACATGAGCTGGATGGCGCCCTCTTCCAGCAGATTTTCCATGGCGTCAAAGGGGATGAGCCGCAGCACGGGCAGCACCTCAGGCTGGGTGAGGCGCAGCTGCTCCAGGGCGGGGAGGAGGAGGCGTAGCTCAACGACATTCCGGCAGCCGATGACCATACGGTGGGGGGCGTCCTGACTGGATTCCTTCATCCGAGCCACCGAGTTTCGGGAAAGCTTCAGGATCTCACCGGCATATTGGGTAAAAAGATAGCCCTCCTGAGTCAGGCGGACGCTTTTGCTGGTGCGCTGGAAGAGCTTGACGCCCAACTCATTTTCCAAAGTGTTGATCTGGTGGCTGACAGCGGGCTGGGTAATGTTGAGCCGCTGGGCCGCCCTGGAGAAATTCAGGCAGTTTGCCACCTCCATAAAACACTCCAGTTGTGTAGTATTCATCAAGACCTCCCCGGCAGCAGCGCCGCCTTTTGTATAATAGATGGAATCAATAAAATTCTTTTATAGAATATAGCATATTTGAATTTAACAAGCAAGGACCTTTATGCTATAAACAGTAAGTGGCAAATAGTTACCGTCCAAACAAACTGGAAAAAGGTGAAAGTATGACGAAGGTAGACCAGAGCCAGCTGCTGCGGAACAATCGCTGGATCTGTATCCAAATGGAACAGTGTACAAACCGTGCCTTGGCGCCTCTGGGCATCACTGCGGTACAGGCACATCTTCTGTTCTATATCCTGGATCACGGAGCAGAGGGGATCTCTCTGACGACCATACACCGGACCTTCGGGTATTCCATGGCGACCCTTTCGGGTATGCTCAAGCGGCTGAGAGAAAAGGGGTATCTCCGAGTGGAGCACTGTGTCGACGATGACAGGCGAAAGCTCCTCTTCGGCACAGAAAAGAGCCAGAGAGACAGGGAAGGCCTGGAGCGGGCAGTCCGATTATCGGAGCGAAAGCTGTACGGCTGCTTCTCCAAGGATGAGCTCCGGACCCTGGACGGTATGCAGCAGAAACTGCTGCGGCATTTGTCCGAGCTCTCAGAAGAAAGACGAAAGGAGACAACGCAATCGTGAGGACTGTACTGCATCAACTTGGGCGATTCAAGCGGGACACCTTCCTGTGCATCGGACTGTGTACCTTGGAGGTCATCATGGAGATCCTGCTGCCCTTCATCACTTCCATCATCATTGACCAGGGCCTGGAGCAGGCCAACCTGCCTGTGGTGTACCGCTACGGTATCCTAAGGAATCTCTGATTTAATCCGCACTACCATAAAGGCTCCGGATGTGGGATAATAACACTATCAACGCAATGGTGGTGTATGGGGATGAAGAAACAGGAAACATTTACG
>NZ_JBQHTM010000013.1:0-67570 GCF_052065695.1 Intestinimonas sp. HCP28S3_D6 | reverse complement strand
GCAGATAAATAATGGCTATTTTGCACTGAAATCACCTTAACCAAGCGCAAATGGCGGCTAATACATTGAGTAGAAACAGGATAAAGGCTTTTATTCAGAGGTTCCCTAGCACTCACCATCGGCACGCTTTTCCCAAGAGCCTGGCATGAGTCGGGCCGGTTCGAGCAAAGCCTCCTCACCGAGGCCACCTTGGAGACCATGACCCTGGACACCGGGGAGACGGTGCTGGTGCCGGAGCAAACCCCGGCGGAGCTGGAGGGAACGGCGCTGGCGGAGTTGTCCTCCATTGGCTTCGGAGAGAACGGCCGTCTCCACATCCAGCTCCGCTGTGAGGAAAAGGGCATCCATGTCCCCAGCTCCACCTTCTCTGCGGTGGTGGATAGCCGGAGCGCGGGAGAGACGGTGGAGAGCAGGGAACGCTACTTCCGGTATGTGCGGGACAGTGTAGAGGTCCGTTTCCAGCGGGACGGGGTATGGTATGTGGACCGGTGCTATCAGATCACCCCGGAGGATCTTCCTGATCTCATTGTGGGTCAGGTGTCTATCCAGGCGGTGGATGGCCCGGCGGTGGAGGGGAACTGGACCCTTACCATCCCTCTGGAGGACGTACCCCACCGGTCTGTCCAGCTAGAGGAGACCATTGGCGGGCTCACCATCCGGAATCTGGATATCACTGCCTTGGGACTGTCTGCGGAATGCGTGTCCGCAGACGGGACGAGCCTCAAATATCCCCCGGCGCTCTTCCTGGCGGACGGCACCATATGCGAGGCGCTCATATCGGACGGCACCGTCTATCTGGGCTCTGGAGATGGTCCGGAGGACTATACGTATAGTCGGTGGGATCTACAGGACCCCATCGACCCGGAGCAGGTGGTGGGGGTGTCCTTCGGCCTGTGGTATATCCCCATTGATGGGGAGACCGCCGGGCCGGGCTACTGGCTGGATACCCGCCCGTAATAATGCATACCCCCGGCCTCACGGCCGGGGGGTTCCTATTTTGGGGGAAATCGTGTATACTGGAGGGCAGATCCACAAAAGAGAGGGAACTGTATGCTGCTTTCGGCGGAACACATCACAAAGACCTACGGGACGCGGTCCGTGCTGGACGACGTGTCCCTCTACCTGGAGCCCGGCCAGAAGTTGGGGGTCATCGGCGTCAACGGCACGGGAAAGAGCACCCTGCTGCGCATCCTGGCGGGGGCGGAGGAGCCCGACAGCGGCTCGGTGACTCGGGACCCCAACGTGCGCCTGGACTACCTGCCCCAGCTCCCCGACTTCGACCCGGCCAACACTGTGCTGGAGCAGGTCTTTGCCGGCCTCTCCGACGAGGCCCGGGCGGTGGCCGAGTACGAGGCCAAGACCATTCTCACCCGGCTGGGGGTGCCCATGTTCGACCAGCCGGTGGGGCAGCTCTCCGGCGGCCAGCGCAAGCGGGTGGCCCTGTGCGCCGCCCTGGTCAGCGGCTGCGACGTCCTCATCCTGGACGAGCCCACCAACCACCTGGACAGCGGCATGGTGGCCTGGCTGGAGGACTATCTCCGCGCTTTCAAGGGCGCCCTGGTCATGGTCACCCACGACCGCTACTTCCTGGAACGGGTCACCCAGCGCCTGGTGGAGGTGGAGCGGGGCAAGCTCACCTTCTACGAGGGCAACTATGACAAGTACCTGGAGCGGAAGGCCCAGCGGGAGGAGATGGCCCAGGCCAGCGAGCGCAAGCGGCAGTCCATTCTCCGCCGGGAGCTCCAGTGGGTGATGCAGGGGCCCACCGCCCGGGGCACCAAGAGCCGGGAACGGCTGGAGCGGTACGAGGCCCTGAAGGAGCAGAAGGGCCCGGAGGAGAAGGCCGCCATGGAAATCACCGCCCTCTCCTCCCGGCTGGGCAAAAAGACCATCTCCCTCCAGCATGTGTTTAAGGCCTTCAGGGAGCGGACTGTCCTCCGCGACTTCAGCCTGGAGCTGCTGCGGGACGACCGCATCGGCGTGGTGGGAGTCAACGGCAGCGGCAAGTCCACCCTCCTCAACCTCATCGCCGGGCGGCTGACCCCCGACAGCGGCACCATCGAGGTGGGGGAGACGGTGCGCATCGGCTACTTCTGCCAGGAGACACCCATCCTGGACCCGGAGCAGCGGGTCATCGACTATGTGAAAGACATTGGAGACAGCATCCAGACCCGGGAGGGGAAAGTCACCGCCTCCCAGCTCCTGGAGCAGTTCCTTTTCCCAAAGGATGAGCAGTGGGCACCCATCGGCCGACTATCCGGAGGGGAGAAACGCCGGCTTTTTCTCCTCTCTGTATTGGCTGCGGCCCCCAATGTGCTGCTACTGGACGAGCCCACCAACGACCTGGACATTCAGACGCTCACCATTCTGGAGGACTATCTCGAAAGCTTCCCCGGCGCCGTTATCGCCGTCTCCCACGACCGCTACTTCCTGGACAAGACGGCAAACCGCCTGCTGGAGGTGGGACCGGAGGGCGTAGTTACCGAGTATGTGGGCAACTACACCGACTACCTGGCCGCCCGTCAGGAGAGGGACAAAGAGAAGGAAAAGGCCCGGAAGGCCGCTCCGGAGAAAAAGGAGGAGCGGCCCACGGGCCAGAAGAAGCTGCGCTTCAGCTACAAGGAGCAGCGGGAGTTCGAGACCATCGACGACGACATCGCCGCCCTGGAGGGGGAAATCGCCGCAGTCAAGGACGAAGCGGAGGCCAAGGCCAGCGACTACGTGGCACTTCAAGAGCTCCAATCCAAACAGGAGGCCCTGGAGGCCGCTTTGGAAGAGAAAATGGACCGCTGGGTCTACCTCAACGACCTGGCCGAACGCATCGCCAACCAGTGAGTCAGCGATAGAACCAGTGGCCGCCGATGGTGGCCACATAGTCCCGGTTGGCCATGATCCAGTGGTTGCTGGCCAGAGAGGGAGCCAGGAAGTAGAGACTGTCCCCCACCACATCGGCCCCTTCCAGCACCAGCTTGGCGGCGATGACGCTCTCCTGGGTGGGTGCGTTGTAAACAGTGCCGTTTTGGACCGGCTCGAACTGTCCGCCCCAGCGGCTGTCGAAGATGACGCCGTAGATGGTGTCGGGAAACTCGGCGTGGTCCACCCGGTTGAGGATCACGTTCCCCACTGCCAGCTTGCCGGTGAGGGGCTCCCCCCGACTCTCGGCGGAGATGATGCGGGAGAGCCAGTAGAGGGAATTGGCGTCATAGACATCCTCGCCGGTCAGAATAACGCCGCTGCCGGAGGTGACGGTCACCTCACCGGTGACACTGTTCCAGTCCACGTCGGCGCCCAGGGCTTCGGCCAGCACCCTCACCGGCACCAGGGTGCGGCCATTCTCCAGCAGCACTCCCTGTGGAATGTAGAGGGCCCGGCCATTGACCTCCAGATAGAGGGCGCCGGGTTGGGCGGTGAGGAAGAAATCCTGTCCCTCCGCTGAAGCCCGGTCGCCGGTCCAGAGGATGAGGGCATCGGGCTGAAGAGCTTGCGTCACCGCCCGGAGGGAGACATAGGTGGTGTTGCTGCGGACGGTGGCGGCGGCCTCCACCGCCTGGCCGTCCACAGTCACGGTCCCGGCTGCCAGTGCCGGGGTAAGGGTCAGAGAGAGGCTCAGAGCCAGACTCAGAAATAGACGTTTCATGATGGGGTCCTCCTGAAAAGTTGTAACCAAATTGTAACTAATTTTCCCCGTCGGGGCAAGGCACAATCTTTTCCAGGGCTGGAAAGCGGGGATCATTCCTGTACCCCACTTTGCAAATTGATTAAAATTCGGTTAATTCGGGAAGGATGCACTTGCGCGGCTGTGTTCCCCGGTATAGAATAAGGCCAGAAGCCCAAAGCAAAATGAACAGGAGGTTTTTTCATGACTTCTTTTGACGACCTGAAGGCGAAAGCGCTGGATCTGGCGCAGGCGGGCGCGGCCAAGGCCAAGGAGCTCACCGACATCGCCAAGCTGAACATTGCCAACTCCGCCGAGGAGGACACCATTCGTAAGGCCTATATTGACCTGGGCAAGCTCTACTACGCCGAGCGGGGCATGGCTCCCGAGGGCGCCTATGTGACCCTGTGTGAGAAGATCACCGCCGCCAAGCAGCGGCTGGAGGAGAACAAGGCCAAGATCGCCGAGATCAAGCGGGCCGGCAACATCAACGACGACGATGTGGCTGCCTACACCTGCGACTGCGGCTGCGGCTGTAGCTGCGAGGATGAGACCGTGGAGGCCCCCGCTGAGGAGCCCATCGTAGTGGAGCCTCTGGCCGATGAAAAGACCGACGACGAAACTGTCTGAATGGGAACGTAAAATGCCCGCCTCGCATGAGGCGGGCATTTTTTATGTGCGTCCCTTCACTGCCGCTGGGACAGCCGCAGGCCCAGGAGGATGAGGACAATGGCCCCCAATGCCTGGGGCAGGACGGGCTCGTCCAGGATAAGGGCAGAGGCAATCAGCGTAATGACTGGGGTGAGATAGATGTAGACATTGGTGGCTACGGTGCCGATGAGGGCCATGGCCCGGTTCCAGCAGACAAAGCACAGGGCAGAGGCGGCCAGACCCAAGTAGAGGATGTGGAAGATCATCATGGGCTGGTCGAAGAAGGGGGATAGAGAGAGGGACGGCCGCAGGACGGGGAAAAGGGGAAGCATGGTGAGGATGCCGTAGAAAAAGACCTTCCGGGTGGCCTGAAGCTGAGTGAGGCCCTGGCTGCCGGCGGTCTCTAGACACACCCCATAGAGTCCCCAGCACAGGGCGGCACCCAGGGTAAGGAGGTTACCCAGAGGATTCAGATCCAACCCCTCTCCACCTGCCAGGGAGATGAGGGCGATACCGCTCATGGCGATGAGAAAGCCCAAAAAGAACGTGGGGCGGGGGCGGCCCGTTCGCCGGAAGGCCCACAGCAGCAGGGCGGAAAACATGGGAGCCGCCGAGATAATGATGCCCACGTTGGAGGCCAGGGTGTACTCCAGAGCGGTGTTCTCCAGAATAAAGTAGAGGGTGAGACCAGTAATGCCAGCACCGATGAAGGGGAGTTCTCCCCGTAGACTTTTGGGGAGGATGGGATGGGGGGAGAGGAGAAAAAGGACCACCCAGGCGATGAGGAAGCGGAAGGTCATGATCTCCAGGGGGGTGAAGGCCGCCAGCAGCAGCTTGGAGGAGATAAAGGTAGTCCCCCAGACCACTGTGACGAAAAGGGCCATGCCGTGGCCCAGCAGCCGGCCGTGGGCGGGATCGGATCGAACCATGGGGAGCCTCCTCTGCCGGCTGTGCCGGCAATTTCTCAAAACGGTAAAAACCGTGCGGGAGGAGAGCCTCCCGCACGGTAGAGATCAGATGGAATTATTCGGGATGGAGGGACTAGGTCACAGGATCCGGCGGGCGTAGACAAAGACATTGGCGTAGTGGCCGGTGTTCATCTGATCGATCTGCACCATATAGCGGTTGGTGGAGGCGTGGATGAACTCACCGTTGCCGATGTAGATGCCCACGTGGGAGACGGGCTTGCTGGTGTTATACTTGAAGAAAACCAGATCGCCGGGCTGCAGCTCATCGCAGCTGATGGAGACGCCATTCTGGAGCTGGTCGGTAGCGGTGCGGTTGAGGGAGTAGCCGAACTGAGCGTAGATGTACTTGGTGAAGCCAGAGCAGTCAAAGCTGCTGGGGCCGTTGCCGCCCAGGACGTAGGGGGTGCCCAGATACTGCTTGGCCAGGGCCACGATCTGATCGCCCAGCGCAGAGGAGGTGCTGGTGGCGGGCTCGGTGGTGATGGTGATGTAGTCACTGCTGACGTAACCGGTGTTGCCGGCGTATGTAACCTTGTACCAGCCCTCGTAGATACCCTCCAGCTCCAGGACTGTGCCGCTGGGGATGGAGCACAGGGAGTCGAAGGAGGTACTGGCACCTGCCCGCATGTTCAGGGTGGAACCGTCGGCGTCCACCTTGCCATAGCCCAGGTCGGTCTCAGCCTTGGTGGCCACGTCCAGGTAATCGCTGGACATGTAGCCCTCCACGGAGTTGTAGTTGACCTTGTACCAGCCGTCCTCAGCCTCATCCAGAACGACCACGTTGGTGCCGCTGGAAACGGTAGCCAGGATCTCGCCTTCTGCGGCGGGGGTAGAGCGGAGCCGAAGCGCGTCGGCCGTAACGGTACCGGCGCCCAGGGTGGCGGCGGAGGCACCGATGGTGCACATGGCGGTGAGAACGGTGCCCAGCAGGGCGGCGCGCAGCAGGCGAGAATGTATCATTGGTATGACCCCTCCATCAAGAATCTCTTTGGTGCGGATAACGTACGGTTTGCCTTACTTATTGGACAGGGAGCGGGCCAGCCAGACGGAAGCCACATCCATAGCGGCATACAGGCTGTCCTTTTCCGTCTTCTTGACCACGCGGTCCCGGCTCTTGAGGTCGGGATCGGTGAGCTGGAGCTGAACGGCCACGCGGGTGGCCACATCCAGGTCGTCCACCTTCTTGGTGTCCATCACCTGGAGCATGATGATGTATTTGTCGGCCATGCTGCCGTAGTAGATCAGGTTGTCCTTGCGGCGCAGGGGGTGACCTTTATAGGTCAGTGGGATCTTTTCTTCGGCCATTATGTGCCTCCTAAGGATTTCTTAAAAATTGTAACCAAATTGTAACACAATGTCACCGACTCGTCAACCCCGGAAAAAGCGGGAAATTGTGAATAAACTGTAAAGCGATGGGGAAGCGGGGAAGTTGGACGTGGACAAATGCACAAAAAGGTCCCCGCTCCCGCGGTGATCGCGGGAGCGGGGACCTTGTCATATAAGTCGGCCCATAGGAGAGAATGGGCCAAAAGCTGCGGTTACAGGGTGAGTACCCGGTGGAGGATGACGGCCATCTCGGCCCGGGTCAGGGAGCCCTTGGGATTGAGGCGGCCGTTGGCGTCGCCCTGAATGATGCCGGCCTGGGCCAGGGAGGCCACGGAATCCTGGGCGTAGGAGGAGGTGCTGCCGCCGTCGGGGAAGCGGTTGAGGTAGGCGGCGGAGGCGGAGGCGATGGTCCGGCCGGTCCGGCTGAGGGTCCGGTAGAGGAAGACCATGGCGTCCTCGCGGGTAAGGGGAGCGGTGGGATTGAAGCGCCCGTCGTCGGAGCCCTGAGCGATGCCCAGGGCTTTGGCCACGGCGATGGCCTGGGCGTAGTAGCTGTTGGAGGGCACGTCCTTGAAGCCATCGGTGGTGTTGGCAGTGAGGTTGAAAGCGCGGTAGAGCATCAGGACGAAGTCGCCCCGGGTGATGCTCAGAGAGGGGCCGTAGGTGGTGGCACTGGTGCCGGTGGTGACGCCGCCGGCGTAGAGGAAGTCAACCGAGGCGGCGGCCCAGCTGTGGCTGCCCATGTCGGAGAAGTACTGGGAAGTGGTGGAGGGGGTAATGGAGATGCTCACCTGGCCGTTAAATGTGTTCCCGGTGCTGTCCGTACCAGTATAGGTGATAGTGGTGGTCCCGATGTAGCTGGACTTGGGAACGAAGGTGACGTTGGAGATGGAGCTACTGCCGGAGGTGGCGAAAGAGATGGAAGAGGAGACCTGGCCGCCATATTTGCTGGGGCTTTCATAGCCGTAGTAGAGCTTGCCGGTATTGGAGACGGGGGAGTTGAACCGGACGGATACCAGGGAGCCGCCGCCCCGGGTAGCACAGGCGCTGATGAAGTCGTTGGCCTGGAAGGTCACAGGGGTGGAGCCGGTGGAGTAGCGGATCATTGCGGCCTCTTTGGGGGCGTTGCAGGTGATGACGACGGTGCCGGAGATGCTGTCTCCGTCGGTGCTCCGACCGGTGAAGGGGATCTCTACGGTACCGGTGAAGTTGGAGGCGGGGACGAAGGAGAGGTCGTCCAGCTTGGGGGCGGCGGAACGGTAATAGGAGGTATTGCCGTTGACCGTCTTTTCGCCGCTCTGGCCACGCTGGTAATAGAGCACGCCCTTGGAGGAGCTGGGCGGGGTGAAGCGGACATAGTCCAGGTTGTACTCGGTGGCGTTCTTGCAGTAGTCGTTGAAGTCGCTGGCCCGGAAGCTCACAGAGGTACCGGAGTCAACGGTGTAGGGGATGGTCTCCACGCTGGCGCTCCCCACCCGGATCTTGAGGGTGCCGGAGAACTTGTCGCCGTTGGTGCTCAGGCCGGTGAAGGAGACGGAGACCACGCCGGAGTAACCGCTCTTGGGGGCAAAGGTCACGTCGTCCAGCTTGGGGGAGGAGGAGCGGTAATATTTGTCCGAGGAGGAGATCTCCTTCTCATAGCGGCTTTCACCATAGCGGTAATAGAAGATGCCCTTGGAGGAGGAGGGGGGCGTGAGCTGGACATAGTCCATGTTGTAGCCGGTCTCATCCTTGCAGTAGTTGTTGAAGTCGGCGTCGTCCAGGGTGACCGTCTTGCCCTCGGCCACGGTGTAGGAGATGGTGGTCCCGCTCTTGCGGACGGTGATCTTCACGCTGCCGGAGAAGGTGTCCCGGGCGTTGCTGCGGCCGGTGTAGGAGATGGTGAAGGAGCCGGTGTAGTCCTTGGCAGGAACAAAGGTGACGTTGCTCAGATAGGGGGAGTCGTTGTAGTAGCACTTGGTGGAGGTGGAGAGTTTGTCCTCGTTCTTTCCGCCGTAATCCAGATACAGAGTGCCCTTGGAGGAGCTCACTGAGCCGAAGGTCACGTAGTCCAGGGAGGACCCGGTGATCTTTTTGCACATGTTGTTAAAGTCGCTGTCCTTGAAGGTGACGGACTCGTTTTTGCCGGTCTCGTAGGAGATGTCGCCGGAAGGGGCGGTGAGCTTGATCTGTACGGTGCCGTTGTAGGTCTTGCCGGCGCTGTCCCAGCCAGTGTAAGTAAAGGTGGCGGTGTCCCCGCTGTTGCCGTCGGGCACAAAGGTGATTCTGGAAATCGGCTTGCTGACGCTGTTGGAATAGGAGTAGGCGTTGGAGGTGGAGATCTTGGCGCCACCGTTCTCTGTATAATCAAAGTAGAGGGTGCCCTTGGAGGAGTTCTGGTCAAACTTTACATAGTCCAGAGCGTTGCCATACACCCCGGCGCACACGTTGTAAAAGTCGCTGGGATTCAGGGTCAGGGTCTTGTCCAGCGCCACGGAGTAGTTGATAACGGATACGGTCCCCTGGGTGACGGTGACGGTGCAGTTAGCGGTCTTGCCACCGTCGGCGGTGGTGACCTGAATGGTGGCGGTGCCGACGGCCTTGCCGGTGACCTTGCCGTTCTGGTCCACGGTGGCGATGTTTTCATGGAGTGACTTCCAGGTCACGGCTTTGTTGGTAGCGTTGGTGGGCTGCACCGTGGCGGTGAGCTGGAGGGTACCGTTGATGCCCACCGTGCCGGAGGTGGGAGAGACGGTCACGCCGGTGACCGGGACGTTGCCTTGGTTCACAGTGACGGTGCAGGGATTGGAGACTTTTCCGTCGATAGTGACGGTGACGGTGGCGATGCCAGCGGCCTTAGCGGTGATTTTACCGGTAGAGGGATCCACAGAAGCGATATTGGAGGCATTGCTGTACCAGCTTACACTCTTGGGCTTTGCATCACTGGGGGTGATAGCCGGAGCAAGTGTGGACTCCTGCCCCACGGTGAGAGACAACGTGCTGGGAATGGTAACGCTCTCCACCGGCTTTTCCACCGGGGTGGGGTCAGTGATATCAATTTCACAAGTGCCTTTTTTGGAAGGATCTGCTTTGGAGGTAGCGGTAATCGTGACCTTTCCTGCCGACACGGCGGTCACTGTTGAGCCATCAAATCGGACAATGTTATCGGGAGAAGCAGACCAATCTACGTCCTGACTGACCTCACCACCACTGGAACTGACAGTGGCGGAAAGCACACAGTTCTCACCCACTTTTAAATCTTTGTAGCCGTTGATGGTCACGCTGTCCACCGTCGGAGCGGGTGCGGTAATCTTGATATTACAGGTGGCAGATTTATCCCCCACCTTTGCGGTAACGATAACAGAGTCGGTGGCTTTCAGGGCCTTAATTTCTGCAATGTAGTTATTCTCTCCGGAGGAAGTCAGAGAGACAAACTCGCTCTTATAATCCCATTCTACATTTTTTTCAGACGTGGTATCTGATGGTTCATAGCTTACTTGCAGTTCAACAGTGCCATCAACCTCGAGCGAGTAGGAAGAGTGGTTGAGAGAAATGTTGGTGAGGGTCTTGTCGTCTTGAGCAGACGGTCCATCAGGACCTTCCGCCGCCCATGCGGTGGGCAGCATGGTAAAAATCATGGCCAGGGTCAGAAGCGCCGAGAGAATCCGGGCGCGTGAGCGTGTTTTCATCATAAAAGACTCCTTCCAAACTCTGTTTTGCTTGGTGTGCGCTCATCTATATCATACATCGATTTTAGACGGAGAAATGTGACAAAGGTTTCAAAAAATTCTTACAAATTTCTAAGGAATTTCGTTAGAAGGGCAATAGACCTCTGAAGCAAGGGAGATGAGGGCCAAAAGAAGGGCGCATAGCAGCAGAAGAGAACCCAACCCCATGGGGAAGGCGTAGCGCAGGAGCAGGTAGGCGTGGTAGGCCCCCAGGGAGGCGATCTGGGTGAGGACGGCGGGCAGGATGCCCCGACGGTCAACGCAGGCCCAGGTCAGGGTGAGAACGTCGGCCAGGAAGAAGTAGCGGTCGTGCATGTGGGGCAGGAGGAGGGGGATGCCGATGGCAAAGACCACCCCCGCCAGAAAGACGGCCCGGCGGGATAGGTCCTTCCGGCGGAGGAGCAGCCAGCCCAGCACCCCCAGCACCAGGACAAAGGCGGCCAGGATGCCCACCCGGGCGGCGAGGGCAACGTTGACCGGCATGTCAGAGGGAATCAGGGCGTAGAGGGAGGGGGCATTGAGGGTGAGGTAGGCGCTGTACTCGGCGGCCTGGCCGAAATAGACCCCCAGCACGTCCCCCAGAGGCTTGCCCAGGGCCAGGGCGGGGAGGACGGAGAGCACACAGGCGGCGGGGAACCACAGCAGGTGCCGGAACCGGGTGCGCCCGGACATCCACAGCACCGCCCACACGGGCAGGAGAAAGACGGTCTGGAGCTTGCAGGCGAAGGCCAGTCCCGCCAGGAAGGCGGAGGAACGGGGCCGCCCTTCCAGACCGGCGGCCAGGCCGTGGAGGCACAGGGCGCCGTAGATAGCGTCGCACTGGGACCAGGCCGCGCCGTTTAATACCACCGTGGGCAGCAGCAGGAGCAGGCAGAAGGCGGCGGCGCCCCGGCACTGGTCTCCGGGGATCAGGGCCCGCACCAGTCGGCAGCCGCCCCAGGCCAGTATCACATCAAAGAGGATGGAGAAGAGCTTGATGAGGTAGAGGTCGTAGATGGGCAGGTAGGAGATGGCGGCCAAAAAATAGAGGTATGGGGCTGTATAGTTCCCCTTGGGGAGAGCCACCGCCGCCCAGCCGCCGTTTTCCCGGAAAAAGGCGGCCCAGTCTGAGAGAAAGGTCACATAGTCGTCGGTGACGTGGTCCAGGAGCAGGGTGCGGAGCAGTAGGGCCAGCCCCAACGGTACGATGGCAAGGAATACCGTCTCCCACCGCCGGCAGCACAGGAAGAGAAGCCCGGCTGACAACAGGAAAAGGAGGACCAGGGTGGCCATGACAAAGGACTGTGAAGGGGCATGGGAGAGGGCTGCCACCCGGGCCAGGGCACACAGCAGCAGAGCCGTGCCGCCGCTCAGACAATACCGGGAAAGGGGATTGAGATGGGACATGAAAAAACCTCCTGGTATGAAAAAAAGTTCGGATCACTCCGAACTTTCCAGGCAAAAGACTTGACGTGGGAAAAACTGCATGGTATACTTAAATGCTCTCGTGTGACTGCCACCATTTTGAGAGACCCTCCCACGGTGGGTCAAGTATAACAGTTTTGGTGGATATGCGCAAGAGGAAAGCACAAACAAAGCAACAACGCCGCCGCGTGTATCGAGCATGGCGGGAGCGGCGTTTTTGGCCAATTCCACGGGAAGCGGCCTGTGCAGCCATGAGAAAACAGCCGAAAGCCGCTGCTTTTGGCGCCGAATGCGAGAAAACGGAGTGTGATTTTCGGAATGGTCAACGACAACCTGAACGGCATGGTCAAGGACGTCTATTACGGCAAGACCCTGCGCAAGAGCTATGCCCGCCACCAGGAGATTCTGGAGATGCCCTACCTGCTGGACGTCCAGAAGCATTCCTACCAGTGGTTCCTGGACACCGGCCTGCGGGAAGTCTTCAAGGACGTGGCCGCCATCACGGACTACGCGGGCAACCTGGAGCTGAGCTTCATCGACTACACCATGGATGAAGCCCCCAAGTACAACGTGGAGGAGTGCAAGGCCCGGGATGCCACGTACGCCGCTCCCATCAAGGTCCGTGTGCGCCTGCGCAACAAGGAGACCGAGGAGATCAAGGAGCAGGAGATCTTCATGGGCGACTTCCCGCTGATGACCAACGCCGGCACCTTTGTCATCAACGGCGCTGAGCGTGTCATCGTCTCCCAGATCGTCCGTTCCCCCGGCGTCTACTTCGCCAAGAACGAGGATAAGGCGGGTAACGTCACCTTCGGCACCACCGTCATCCCCTACCGCGGCGCCTGGCTGGAGTACGAGACCGATCTCTCCGACATCTTCTATGTCCGCATCGACAAGAACCGCAAGCTGCCCATTACCTGCCTCATCCGCGCGGTGGGTCCCCGCACCGATGCCGAGATCATCGACATGTTCGGCGAGGATGCCCGCATCCTGGCCACAATGGAGAAGGACACCTGCAAGACCCGGGAGGACGCCCTCCTGGAGATCTACCGCAAGCTGCGTCCCGGCGAGCCCCCCACGGTGGACTCCGCCGAGAGCCTCCTCAACGCCCTCTTCTTTGATCCCCGCCGGTATGACCTGTCCGCCGTGGGCCGCTACAAGTTCAACAAGAAGCTGGCCATCTGGTCCCGCCTGAGCGGCCAGAAGCTGGCCCTGCCCATCGCCGACCCCATGACCGGCGAGATCATCGCCGAGGCCGGCGAGGTCCTGACCCGGGAGCGGGCCCAGGCCATCGAGGCCAAGGGTGTCAACGAGGCCGTCATCGATCTGGAGGGCACCCTGGTGCGGGTCTTCTCCAACAGCATGGTGGACGCCAAGGGCTTCCTGCCCTTCGACCCCGAGGAATGCGGCATCACCGAGAAGGTCTATTTCCCCCTCCTCCGGGAGCTGCTGGAGCAGTACGCCGGGGATGAGGAGGGCCTGAAAGAGGCCGTGAAGGACCGGGTGGACGACCTGGTGCCCAAGCACATCTTTGTGGAGGACATCATGTCCTCCATCAACTACCTCAACTGCCTGGCCAACGGTGTGGGCACCCACGACGACATCGACCACCTGGGCAACCGCCGCCTGCGCTGCGTGGGCGAGCTGCTCCAGAACCAGTTCCGCATCGGCTTCAGCCGTATGGAGCGTGTCATCCGGGAGCGCATGACCATCCAGGATCTGGACATCGTCACTCCCCAGTCCCTTATTAACATCCGGCCTGTCACCGCCGCCATCAAGGAGTTCTTCGGCTCCTCCCCCCTGAGCCAGTTTATGGACCAGACCAACCCCCTGGCCGAGCTGACCCACAAGCGCCGTATGTCCGCTCTGGGCCCCGGCGGTCTGTCCCGTGACCGTGCCTCCTTCGACGTCCGTGATATTCACTACTCTCACTACGGACGTCTGTGCCCCATCGAGACCCCCGAAGGTCCCAACATCGGCCTGATTTCCTACCTGGCCTCCTACGCCCGCATCAACCGGTACGGCTTCATTGAGGCCCCCTACCGGAAGATCGACAAGGCCACCGGTCGGGTCACCGATGAGATCGAGTATATGACTGCCGACATCGAGGACGAGTACACCATCGCCCAGGCCACCGAGCCCGTGGACGAGAACGGCTTCCTCCTCAACGCCCGTATCACCTGCCGTCACCGCAATGAGGTCATTGAGGTGGACCGGGAGCAGGTGGACTATATCGACGTCTCCCCCAAGATGATGGTGTCCATCGCTACCGCCATGATCCCCTTCCTGGAGAACGACGACGCCAACCGTGCCCTGATGGGCGCCAACATGCAGCGTCAGGCTGTGCCCCTGCTGACCACCGAGGCCCCCATTGTGGCCACCGGCCAGGAGCACAAGAACTGCATCGACTCCGAGATTGTCATTCTGGCCGAGGGCCCCGGTGAGGTCACCAAGGTTTCCGCCCAGTATATCACCGTCCGCTACGACGAGGGCCGTGTGGTGGAGTACAAGCTCACCAAGTTCATGCGCTCCAACCACGGCACCTGCATCAACCAGCGGCCCATCGTCAGCGTGGGTCAGCGGGTGGAGAAGGGCGACGTCCTGGTGGACGGCCCCTCCACCTCCAACGGCGAGATCGCCCTGGGCAAGAACATCCTCATGGGCTTCATGACCTGGGAAGGCTACAACTACGAGGACGCCATCCTGCTCAACGAGCGTATGGTCAAGGAGGACGTCTTTACCTCCATCCACATCGAGGAGTACGAGACCGAGTCCCGCGACACCAAGCTGGGGCCCGAGGAGATCACCCGCGACATTCCCAACGTGGGCGAGGACGCCCTGAAGGACCTGGACGAGCGCGGCATCATCCGCGTGGGCGCCGAGGTCCACGCCGGCGACATCCTGGTGGGCAAGGTCACTCCCAAGGGCGAGACCGACCTCACCGCTGAGGAGCGCCTGCTGCGGGCCATCTTTGGTGAGAAGGCCCGCGAGGTCCGTGACACCTCCCTGAAGGTGCCCCACGGCGAGAGCGGCATCATCGTGGACGTGAAGGTCTTCACCCGCGAGGCCGGCGACGAGCTGTCCCCCGGCGTCAACGAGGTGGTCCGTGTCTATATTGCCCAGAAGCGTAAGATCTCCGTAGGCGACAAGATGGCCGGCCGTCACGGCAACAAGGGTGTCGTGTCCCGGATCATGCCCCAGGAGGATATGCCCTTCCTGCCCGACGGCACCCCCCTGGACATCGTGCTGAACCCCCTGGGCGTGCCTTCCCGTATGAACATCGGTCAGGTGCTGGAGGTCCACTTGGGTTACGCCGCCCAAGCCCTGGGCTGGAAGGTAGCCACCCCCATCTTCAACGGCGCCAACGAGCCCGAGATCGCCGCCACCCTCCAGGCCGCCGGCCTGGCCGAGGACGGCAAGAGCTGGCTCTACGACGGCCGTACCGGCGAGCGGTTCGATAACCGCGTCACTGTGGGTTACGTCTACTTCCTCAAGCTCCACCACCTGGTGGATGATAAGATCCACGCCCGTTCCACCGGCCCCTACTCCCTGGTCACCCAGCAGCCTCTGGGCGGCAAGGCCCAGTTCGGCGGCCAGCGCTTCGGCGAGATGGAGGTGTGGGCTCTGGAGGCCTACGGCGCTGCCTACACCCTCCAGGAGATCCTCACCGTCAAGTCCGACGACGTCACCGGCCGTGTCCGCACCTACGAGGCTATCGTCAAGGGCCACAACGTGCCCAAGCCCGGTGTGCCCGAGTCCTTCAAGGTTCTGGTCAAGGAGCTCCAGGCCCTCTGCCTGGACATCCAGGTCCTGGACCACGACGGCAACGAGATCGAGCTCAAGGATGACGACGAGGACAACTACCAGCCCGACCGCATCCGGGACGACGACGACTTCTACGGCTACAACGCCGGTGGGGAGTCCGATTTCGCCGCCGCCGGCTTCACCCTCAAGGAGGGCAGCGACGACGATGACCTGGCGGCCTCCGACAGCGATGACGACGGCCTGGAGTTTGAAGAGGGAGAAATCTCTCTCGACGGCGACCAGGACGATATGGAATAAGAAAGGGAGGACGATAGAATTATGAGCTACGCTGAGTTTGACGCCATCCGAATTGGCATCGCCTCCCCGGAGCAGATCCTGGAGTGGTCCTACGGCGAGGTCCTCAAGCCGGAGACCATCAACTACCGCACCCTGAAGCCCGAGCGGGACGGCCTGTTCTGCGAGAAGATCTTCGGGCCCACCAAGGACTGGGAGTGCCACTGCGGCAAGTACAAGAAGATCCGTTACAAGGGCAAGATCTGCGACCGCTGCGGCGTGGAGGTCACCCGGGCCAAGGTCCGCCGTGAGCGCATGGGCCACATCCAACTGGCCGCCCCCGTGTCCCACATCTGGTACTTCAAGGGCATCCCCTCCCGGATGGGCCTGCTGCTGGACATCAGCCCCCGCATCCTGGAAAAGGTGCTCTACTTCGCCGCCTATATTGTCACTGACCCCGGCTTCTCTCCTCTGGCCAAGAACCAGATCCTCACCGAGAAGGAATACCGGGACATGCGGGAGAAGTACGAGGACGACTTTGAGGCCGCCATGGGCGCCGAGGCCGTGAAGAAGCTCCTTCAGGACATCAACCTGGAAGAGCTCTCGGAGCAGCTCCGTGCCGAGCTCAAGGACGCCTCCGGCCAGAAAAAGGCCCGCATCGTCAAGCGCCTGGAGGTGGTGGACGCCTTCCGCATCTCCGGCAACAAGCCCGAGTGGATGATTATCGATGTGCTGCCCGTCATTCCCCCTGAGCTGCGCCCCATGGTGCAGCTGGACGGCGGCCGCTTCGCCACCTCTGACCTCAACGACCTCTACCGCCGGGTCATCAACCGCAACAACCGCCTCAAGCGCCTCATCCAGCTCAACGCCCCCGACATCATCGTCCGGAACGAGAAGCGGATGCTCCAGGAGGCGGTGGATGCCCTCATCGACAACGGCCGCCGCGGCCGTGCCGTCACCGGCGCCAACAACCGTGCCCTCAAGTCCCTCTCCGACATGCTGAAAGGCAAGCAGGGCCGTTTCCGTCAGAACCTGCTGGGTAAGCGCGTGGACTACTCCGGTCGTTCCGTTATCGTGGTCGGCCCTGAAATGAAGATCTACCAGTGCGGCCTGCCCAAGGAGATGGCCATCGAGCTCTTCCGGCCCTTCGTCATGAAGAAGCTGGTGGAGGACGGCCTGGCCAACAACATCAAGTCCGCCAAGAAGATGGTGGACAAGGGCCGTCCCGAGGTGTGGGACGCCCTGGACTTCGTCATCAAGGAGCACCCCGTGATGCTCAACCGTGCGCCTACGCTGCACCGTCTGGGCATCCAGGCCTTCGAGCCCGTCCTGGTGGAGGGCCGCGCCATCAAGCTGCACCCCCTGGTGTGTACCGCCTTCAACGCCGACTTCGACGGCGACCAGATGGCCGTCCACGTGCCTCTGTCCGCCGAGGCCCAGGCTGAGGCCCGCATCCTGATGCTCTCCGCCAACAACCTGCTGCGTCCCCAGGACGGTGGCCCCGTCACCGTGCCCACCCAGGACATGGTGCTGGGTTCCTACTACCTCACCTATGAGAAGTACGAGGACCATGACTTCGCCTACGAGGACGTGGCTGCCGTGAAGGCCGCCCTGGCCGAGGGCACCGTCCAGCCCGACGACAAGGTGTGGGTGAAGCACCCCGGTTCCCTGGACGACATCCCCACCTACGCCGGCATCTGCGCCGACACCCCCGACGGAGAGCTGCCCCGTGAGATCTACCGGGTGTACTCCGACGATGGGGAGGCCCGTCTGGCCTATGACGAGGGCGAGCTGGATCTGCATATGCCCATCCTGGTCCGCCGCTCCATGGAGGTGGACGGCGAGACCCGCCACAAGCTGGTCCGCACCACTGTGGGCCGCCTGATCTTCAACGAGGGCATCCCCCAGGATCTGGACTTTGTGGACCGCACCGATCCTGAGACCATGTTCGATCCCGAGATCAACTTCATCACCGGTAAGAAGCAGCTGGGAAAGATCATTGACAAGTGCATTACCAAGCACGGCTTCACCGTTTCCGCCACCGTGTTGGACACCATCAAGGCCCGGGGCTATAAGTTCTCCACCCGGGGCGCCCTGACCGTCTCCATCCACGACATGACCGTGCCTCCCCAGAAGCCTGAGCTCATTGCCGCCACCGAGAAGGAGATCGTAAAGATCGACCGCCAGTACAAGCGCGGCTTCCTGACCAACGACGAGCGGTATCGTCTGGTGGTTCAGGCCTGGGAAAAGACCACCAAGGACGTGACTGACGCCCTGATGAACGTGCTGGACCGGTACAATCCTATCTGGATGATGGCCGACTCCGGCGCCCGTGGTTCCACCGCCCAGATCCGTCAGCTGGCCGCCATGCGTGGCCTGATGGCCGATACCTCCGGCCGTACCATCGAGATCCCCATCAAATCCAACTTCCGTGAGGGCCTGTCCGTCCTGGAGTACTTCATCTCATCCAGAGGCGCCCGTAAGGGTATGGCCGATACCGCTCTGCGTACCGCCGACTCCGGTTACCTGACCCGCCGTCTGGTGGACGTGTCTCAGGAGGTCATCATCCGCGAGCACGACTGCGGCACCCGCGACGGCATCCTGGCCAGCGAGATCGTGGAGAACGGTCAGGTCATCGAGACCTTCGGCGAGCGCCTGAAGGGCCGCTATCCTGTGGAGGACATCTGCGATCCCAAGACCGGTGAGCTCCTCATCAGCCGGGACACCATGATGACCCCCGACGACGCCAAGCTCCTGGAGGACCACGGCATCCACTCTGTTATGATCCGCTCCGTGCTCACCTGCGAGTCCCGCAGCGGCGTGTGCTCCAAGTGCTATGGCATCAACCTGGCCATCGGCGAGACCGTGGGCGAGGGCGAGGCTGTTGGCATCATTGCCGCCCAGTCCATCGGTGAGCCCGGTACCCAGCTGACCATGCGTACCTTCCACACCGGCGGCGTGGCCGGCGGCGATATCACCCAGGGTCTTCCCCGTGTTGAGGAGCTCTTCGAGGCCCGCCGTCCCAAGAAGATGGCCCAGCTGGCCGAGATCAGCGGTAAGATCAGCATGGAGGATGCCAAGAAGGGCGGTATGGTCAACGTCAGCATCACAGCCAACGACGGTGAGGTGGTCACCTACACCCTGGCCTACAACTCCGGTATCCGGGTGAAGGAGGGCGACACCGTCCAGAAGGGCGACATGCTCACCGACGGTGCCCTGTACCCCGCCGATGTGCTGCGCATCCGCGGCATCCACGCCGTGTACGACTACCTCATCCAGGAAGTCCAGAAGCCCTACCGTCAGCAGGGCGTTGATATCAACGACAAGCACATCGAGGTCATCGCCCGTCAGATGATGCGGAAGGTCCGCGTGGAGGACGCCGGCGACTCCGACCTCCTCAGCGGCTCCACCATCGACCTCATTGAGTTCAAGGACGCCGAGCGCGCCGTCCAGGCCCGCATCGACGCCGGCGAGACCAACAATGGTCTGGAGCTGAAGCTCCCCGTGGCCACCCGCCTCATCATGGGTATCACCAAGGCCTCCCTGGCCACCGAGTCCTTCCTGTCCGCCGCCTCCTTCCAGGAGACCACCAAGGTCCTCACCGAGGCCGCCATCAAGGGTAAGGTGGACCACCTGCTGGGCCTGAAGGAGAACGTCATCATCGGTAAGCTCATCCCCGCCGGCTCCGGTCTGGCCCGGTATCGCCAGTTCGACTGGGATACCATGAGCCCCGACGACGAGCCCCCTGCCGAGCACCCTGTGGAGGCCGAGGAGGCCCCCGTGGAGGCTGACGAGGACGCCTCCGCCGAGAGTGACGACACCATCACCGTGGAATAAGGGCTGTTCTAAGCCTGTGAAGAGCACCGGCGCACAGATTTTTGTCTGTGCGCCGGTGCTTTTTTCCTTGCAAATATGAACGGCTGGAGCTAAAATATTTTTAGTAAAATTATCTTGAGCATTGGAAAGGAGGGGAGCCCATGGCCACCCTGAAGGAGCTCTCGGAGCGGACGGGGTATGCTCCGGCCACCATCTCCCGCATTCTCACTGGGGACCCGGGTCTTGCGGTGAGCCCGGAGGCCCGGAAGAAGGTGCTGGAGGAGGCGGGTAAGCTCAACTACGCCGCCACCAAATCCCGGCGGGGCCGGGCGCCCAAGACTCTCATGCGGGCGGCGGCGGCGGAGCGGCTGACCCCGGCCCAGCAGTTGGAGGACCCCTTCTACCTCTATCTCCGGGGCTATGTGGAGCAGGCTTGTCTGGATCAGCGCATCGCCTTTCAGTATTTGTCCAGAAGGGGGGAAGGTTTCGCTCCTCCGGAGGGAGCGGTGGACGGGGTGGTGGCCATCGGCCGCTTTCCTCTCCGGGAGGCCGAGGCCCTGGCGGCGGTGAGCCCCAACCTGGTCTTCCTCAACTCCTCTCCCGATGAGTCCCGGTTCGACTCAGTGGTCCTCAACTACGACCTGGGCATTCGGCTGGCGGTGGATTACCTGCTGGGGCTTGGACACCGGAGGGTGGGCTTTATCGGCCCCGCGCTCCGGCCTGACGACCGGGGGGAGCCGGCGCCAGAGGTCCGCCGGGAGCGGTTTATGGCCCATATGGCCGCCCACGGCCTGCTGGACCCCGCCTATCTGGTGGAGGCCCCTATGGATGCCCACTCCACCGCCGCCGCCATGGGCGCCTACCTGGCCTCCGGCGCCCCACGTCCCACCGCCTTCCTGGCCGCCAGCGAGGAGACCGCCCTGGGTGCCATCCGGGCCATCACCGAGGCGGGGCTCTCCATCCCCGGGGACCTCTCCCTGGTCTCCTTCAACGACACTCCTCTCTCCGCCCTGGTCACCCCCGCCCTCACCTCGGTGTCCACCCACGCCGAGGAGATGGGCCAGGCCGCTGTCCGACTCCTGGCGGAGCGAGCCGACCTCCCGAACAGGCCGCCGGTGCGTACCCTGCCGGTGAAGGTGGTGGTGCCCCCCTCCCTGGTGGTTCGGGAGAGTGCCGCCCCTCCGTCAGAATGCCCATAAGAGACCGGGTGCAACTGTGCGCTCTGACAAAGTTGAATTTTTAGTAAAAATTCAACTTGCTATTTGATCTCGGTATGGATATACTGGAATTACCAGAGGAAATGTGGAAAGGAAGGCGCATCAGAATGGCGATCTTAGTGTTGGGCGGGGCCGGCTACATCGGCTCCCATACGGTGTACGAGCTCATCGACGCGGGCCGGGACGTGGTGGTGGCGGATAACCTCCTCACCGGCTTCAAGCAGGCGGTCCACCCCAAGGCCCGGTTCTATCAGCTGGACATCCGGGACAAGGGGGCGCTGGACACCCTGTTCCAGGCGGAAAAGATTGAGGGCGTGATCCACTTTGCCGCCTCCTCCCAGGTGGGGGAGAGCATGTCCGACCCCCTGAAGTACTATGACAACAACCTCTACGGGACCATGGTGCTCCTGAAGTCCATGGTGGAGCACGGGGTGGACAAGATCGTCTTCTCCTCCACCGCCGCCACCTACGGGGAGCCGGAGCGGGTGCCCATCCTGGAGAGCGACAAGACCGTGCCCACCAACTGCTACGGCAACACCAAGCTGTCCATGGAGCAGATGATGGGATGGGTGTCCAAGGCCCACGGCCTTCGGTATGTGGCCCTGCGGTACTTCAACGCCGCCGGCGCCCACATCTCCGGCGCCATCGGTGAGGCCCATGACCCGGAGACTCATCTGATCCCCATCATCCTCCAGGTGCCCAACGGCCAGCGGGACCACGTGGGCATCTTCGGGGACGACTATCCCACTCCCGACGGCACCTGTATCCGGGACTACATCCACGTCACCGACCTGGCCCAGGCTCACATCCTGGCCCTGGATTACCTGCTCAAGGGCGGCGAAAACAACGTCTTCAATCTGGGCAACGGCGTGGGCTTCTCGGTGAAGGAGGTCATCGACGTGGCCCGGAGCGTCACCGGACACCCCATTCCCGCAGAGGTCTCCCCCCGCCGCTCCGGAGATCCCGCCCAGCTCATTGCCTCCTCTGCCAAGGCCGTGGAGGTTCTGGGGTGGAAGCCCAAGTACAACGACCTGAGCACCATCATCTCCACCGCCTGGAAGTGGCATCAGGCTCACCCCCACGGCTATGGGGAGGGCTGAGCACATGGTGGACAGAGAGATCCAGGCCCTTGTTGCCTACGCCCTGGATACCGGCCTCATCGAGCCCTGTGAGCAGGTGTGGGCGGTGAACGCCCTGCTGGAGGCCCTGGGGCTGGACAGCTATACCGAGCCGGAGACCCCGCCACAGCGGCCCGTGGACCTGCCCGCTGTGCTCACCGCCCTCATGGACGATGCTCACGCCCGGGACGTGCTCAAGGAGGATTCGGTGGTCTACCGGGACCTCTTCGACACCAAGCTGATGGGGGTGCTCACCCCACGGCCCGCTCAGGTCATCAGAAAGTTCCAGACCCTCTGCGCCGAGAGCCCGGAAAAGGCCACCGACTGGTACTACAAGTTCAGCCAGGACACCAACTATATCCGCCGGGACCGCATCGCCAAGGACGTGAAGTGGATCGCCCCCACGGAGTACGGGGACCTGGACATCACCATCAACCTCTCCAAGCCGGAGAAGGACCCCAAGGCCATTGCCGCCGCCCGGAACTTGCCTGCCTCGGCCTACCCCCGGTGCCAGCTGTGCGCTGAGAACGAGGGCTATGCCGGCCGGGTCAACCACCCCGCCCGGGCCAACCACCGCATCGTCCCCATCACCATCAACGGCTCGCCCTGGTTTTTGCAGTACTCCCCCTATGTCTACTACAATGAGCACTGCATCTGCCTCAACAGTGAGCACGTGCCCATGAAGATCGACCGGGCCTGCTTTGCCAAGCTGCTGGACTTTGTGGGCCAGTTCCCCCACTATTTTGTGGGTTCCAACGCCGACCTGCCCATCGTAGGCGGCTCCATCCTGGCCCATGACCACTTCCAGGGCGGCCACTACACCTTCGCCATGGAAAGGGCGCCAGTGGAGACCCCCTTCACCTTCCCCGGCTACGAGGATGTGAAGGCCGGTATCGTGAAGTGGCCCATGTCGGTGGTCCGCCTCACCGCCGCCGACCCGGCCAGGCTCATCGATCTGGCCGACAAGATCCTGCGCTCCTGGCGGGGCTATACCGACGAGGCCGCCTTCATCTTCGCCGAGACAGATGGGGAGCCCCACAACACCATCACCCCCATCGCCCGCCGCCGCGGCAGCGACTACGAGCTGGACCTGGTGCTCCGCAATAACATCACCACGAAGGAGCACCCCCTGGGGGTCTACCACCCCCACGCCGAGCTCCACCACATCAAGAAGGAGAACATCGGTCTCATCGAGGTCATGGGCCTGGCCGTCCTCCCCGCCCGGCTGAAGGAGGAGCTCTCCGCCGTGGCCGACGCCCTGGTGAGGGGTGCCGACCTCCGTGCCGACGAGCGCACCGCCAAGCACGCCGACTGGGCCGATTGTTTCAAGGGCAAGTACGCTATCACGGCGGACAACGCCCTGGACATCGTGGAGAAGGAGACCGGCCTGGTCTTTGCCCAGGTGCTGGAGCACGCCGGCGTCTACAAGCGCACCGCCGAGGGCAAGGCCGCCTTCCTGCGCTTCCTGGAACAGATTTGAAACAGGTAAAAAACGGTCCCGCCTTTTTTAGGCGGGACCGTTTTTTAATGTTCCGAGGTGGGCGGCTCCTCCCGGCGGACCTGGGCGATCTCAGAGAGAAGGGCCTGCTGGGTGTCGTTGAAGAGGAGGGACTTGTTGTGGCGGTAATAGGCCTCGCAGCCGAAGTTCTGGATGAACCAGGAGGTGTGGGTGCCGGCGGTGAGCTCGGTGGCAAAGATGACCAGCTCCTGGCCTTCCCCCAGGGCGGACTCCAGGAAGGCAAAGGACTGCTCCAGATGGTCCCCCACCTGGGCGGCGGCGCTGGCCCGGAGGGCCACATCGGACTGGAAGTCGGCCTTCAGAATGTCAAAGGCGGCGGCGCTGTTGGTGGGGACGGCCTTTTCCAGGTGGCGGAGGAGCTCCTCCAGCCGCCCCAGATGGGCCAGGACCAGCCGCTCTCCCTGGCGGTCGCCGGAGCCGGCGGAGCGGCGGCGGGAGAGGTCCTGCCGGAGGGCGTCGGCCTTCTCCGTCAGGAAGGCGTCAGGCCGGACGGCAGGGAGCTGTCCTTTCAGGGCGGCCAGGTCGGCGTGGAGGGCGTCGGCCAGGGCGTCCAGCTCCCATACCTTCCGGCACTCCTCCCGGAGCCGGGAGAGGAGCAGCCCCAGAATGCTCAGCCGCTGGTCGAAGGGGGCGGCGGAGAGCTCCCGGACCATCAGGGGGGACCACGTTCCGGTAAGGATCTCGTCCACGTGGTAGACCTTGCGGTACTGGTCGTAGAGAGCCAGATAGTCGGCAAAGTCCCGGGCGATGCGGGGGAGCTGGAGGTATTCCCCCACCACCTCCCGGTCGGCGGGGATGCCCAGAGCCTCGTAGGAGAGGAGGAGCTCGGAGAGGTCCTCCCAGCCCCGGGCGGTGACGAACTGGAGGCCGTCGGCGGTGCGCTCCACGGCGTAGAAATTCTCCTTGCGCAGGTCCAGATAGGAGAGGATGGCCCCGTGGATGCCCCGGGCCTGGGCGTACTCCTTCCACACGCCGTAGTCGGCGGTGATGTCCATGCGCTTCACCCGGTCCAGGGTGACCACGTCGAACTCTCGCACCGACTTGTTGTACTCCGGCGGGTTGCCGGCGGCGGCGATGATCCAGCCCTCGGGGAGGCGCTGATTGCCGAAGGTCTTGCACTGGAGGAACTGGAGCATCATGGGGGCCAGAGTTTCGGAGATGCAGTTGATCTCGTCCAGGAAGAGGATGCCCTCCCGGACGCCGGTCTCCTCCATGGTCCGGTAGACCGAGGCCAAAATCTCGCTCATGGTGTACTCGGTGACCGAGTGGACCTGGCCGCCGAAGGTCTCCTCCTTGATGAAGGGGAGGCCCAGGGCAGACTGGCGGGTGTGGTGGGTGATGGTGTAGCTCACCAGGCCAATGCCCAGCTCGCCGGCGATCTGCTCCATGATCTGGGTCTTGCCGATACCCGGCGGGCCCATGAGGAGGAGGGGCCGCTGCCGCACCGGCGGGATGCGCCAGGCCCCCAGTTCGTCTTTGGACAGGTAGGCCCGGACGGTGTTTTGGATCTCCTCTTTGGCGCGTTTGATGTTCATGGATCTTCCTCCTCGGAAAGGGTGTCAGGGTGGGCGTCGGCCTGGATGAGCTCGTCCTCGTCCAGCAGCACCTGGATGCCCCAGGGGGGCACCCGCTCCGGGAAACCCTGCTGGGCCAGCATGACGAAGGCGGCGTCGTAGGCGGGCCGCCGGGCGGGGTAGATCCCCAGGCCGTCGGTGAAATAGAGGAGCCCCCGCAGGTCCCGGAGCTCCCCATTCCGGAGCAGGCCGTCCACATGTTCAAAGACGGGCCGGAAGTCGGTGGCGCTCTGGCCGGTGAGCTGGAAACGCTCCATGGCGGTCTTCAATTCCGCTTCATTGGTGATGAGCTGGTCGGAGCGGAGCTGGTCGTCGCACTGGAGGAGCCGCAGGCGGAAGGTGCGGAAAAAGCTCTCCGATTCCTTCAAAATGGTGTAGGTGTAGGAGAGAAACTCCCGTACCAGTTCCCCGGAGGTGGACATGGAGGTGTCGATGGCGATGACCAGGTCCCGGACCCGGCGGGTCTCCCGGGTCTCCAGGGGCTCGATGAGGGGCATGTTGCCGTAGCGGCGCAGGCCGTAGGCGTAGTAGCCGTAGTCAAAGGCGTCGGCGTCCACACCCAGCTCCTCCCCCAGCACGGCAAAGCGCTGGAGGAAGGCCCGGTAATTGTGCTTCTCCCGGGCCTCCACGCGAAGCTGCTCCAGCATCGCCTGGCCGCCTGTGGCGTTCTGGCTGAACACTGTCTCCATGCCGGTCTGCACCCGCTGGGCGGCCCGCTGCCACTGCTCCTCGTTCTCCTGGGTCTGCTTCTGCTCCCAAAGACTGTGGTCGTCCTGGAGAAATTCCCGGGCCAGGGTGGCCCGCTCGTAAGGGGAGAGGCGCTCCCGGCGGAAGGCGCGATAGATGGCCTCGGCGGTGAGGGCTTTGTCCCCGCCCCCCAGCCGGGCGTAGAGGGCCTGCCGCCGGCTCACCGCCACCGGGGCGGTAAGGCAGGGGTAGTCCAGGCCGTCCAGAACGGACTCCACCGCGATGTCGCAGCACAGGTCCCATAGCTCCCCATCCCTGCCCCTGCGCTTGGGGAGGTGGCGGAGGAGACAGTGAAGGACGGTGTGGAGGTAGGCCCGGCACACCAGGGTGCGGCTGCGCTCATACCGGGCGGAGAGCCAGGTGCCGCAGTAGTAGAGGGCCCGGCCGTCGGTGGCCAGGGTGGGGGTGTCAAAGCCGGTCTCCGGCCGGAGGGCGCCCAGGGCGGCGTCCAGAAAGGGTAGGTTGAGGTAGAGCTCGTTCCGGGCGGCAAACAGGATTTTTTGGCCTAAAGTCTGCCATTCACTGCGTTCTGCCATGGTCCACCTCACAGATCAAAGGACTTGTCCAGGCCCTGCCCCGGGGCGGGACGCAGGTCCTCCAGCAGGAGGGCCAAGGCCTCGGTGTTTCCCCGTTGCCGGGCGGCGTCACAGGCGGCAGCGCGCTGGGCGGGGGAGAGGAGCCTTTGGGCCAGGAGAAAGGAGAGGCCTTCTGTGTCCCGGCGGTCCAGCAGGAGGGCGACGGCCTCCTCCCCGTGGTCGGAGAGGGCGGAGCGGTAGGCCGCCTCCGCCCCGGCGGAGAGCCGGAGGGGCCAGCGGAGCCGATCCAGGGCCATCCGACAGACGGATAAGAAGTCGTGCTCGGCCAGAAACCGTTCCAGGCAGCCGTCGTAGGCGCCGAAGTCCACTACGCCGTCCCGGACGCACTGTCGGCAGGCGTAGCCGCCCCCCTGGATGCGGGTCTGGAAGATATGGGGGGCGGCCAGCAGCTCCAGCTCCTCGTGCCAGGCAGGAAAGAAGAGCCGGGCTTCTGCCCCGTCAGGGAAACGGAGGGCCACCTCCAGGTCGGCCACGCAGTCGGCCAGCAGAGGGCGCAGGCAGCTCCTGCCGTCCTCACCCAGGGTCAGGGTAATTTTTTGAAGGGGACAATTCATGAAGGAGTCGCTGCCCAGCCGCTCCACGGACCCGGTGAGGGTGAGCTGGGCCAGGTTCCGACAGTTGTAGAAGGTGTAATCCCCTACGGTTTTGAGCATGGCGGGGAGGACCACTGAGCGGATGGCGGAGGCGTCGTGCCGGGGCTCCGGCCCGCCGCAGGTGACGCGGACCTGGAATAAGTCGGCACAGCCGGAGAGGTCGGGCTCCCGCTGGGAGAGGGCGTAGGGTCCCAGGGCGGTCACCGGCTCGTCCAGCACCCGGTCGGGCAGCACTACATGGGCGGCGTCGGCGGTGCAGCGCAGGATGGCGATGCCCTCCGGTGTCCTGCGGCAGGTGAGGAGCAGCTCGCTCTCACCGGTCTGTTGTTCCATATAGGTCCCTCCCTTCGGTTTCAGCAGGCAACATGATACCACCTCCGTTCCAGCGAGGCAAGAGGGACAAATGGACAAAAAGGCTCCGCCGTGACCGGCGGAGCCTTTTGGACCTGAGCAGGGACAGAGTTGTTTTACGCGTCATCCATCTCGGAGAGGGTGGCCAGCAGGGCGGAAAAGGCATCATCGTCCTCCGTGGTGGAGAAGAGCATGATGTTGATAAGGTAGTCCCCCTGCTTGCGCAGATACTGCCGCTGATAGGGGGTGTCCTGGCCCTCCATGGTCAGGGGTACCATGATATAGGCGTGGCCGGGCAGCTGAACGGTGACGGAGGTGCCCACGGAGTAGGTGGCGCCCTCCAGCTCGGCGCCGGCCTCCAGGCCGTCAATGTAGTCGTTGGCGTTGCCGCTGTAGCTCTGCACCAGGATGAGGATGCCGTTTCCGGTCTCGGTGTCCTTGGCGGAGAGCTCATAGTGATAGACAGAATCGGGGTCCTCGCCGGTGCCGCCCCGCTGGAGGTCCAGGGCCTTATCGGCCTCGGCGCTCATAGCATCCAGATCCTCCTGACTGGTGGCCTCCCAGCCCTGGGGCAGGGTGAAGCGGAGATCCACAAAGGCGTCGTAGAAGATGCTGTCCCGCCAGTAGCCGGGGGAGTAGTGGTTGCGTTTGTCTTCGCTGCAGCTCGTCAGCAGTACGCCCAGCAGGGCGGTCAGCAGGAGCAGCGCGATGGTGCGCTTTTTCATGTCTGTCCTCCTGTGCAGATGAGATTCTTTTCGTATCATACCACAAAAAAGGGGAGAAGAAAACACCCATCTATGTCCGGCAACAGGTCAGAGGGGACCGGGGTCACCGGCGGAGGCCGGATGCTCGGAGTCGCCGCCCGGGTGCATGGTGAGCATGCGGTAAATCATCCCGCCGTACCGGCGCTCCAGCTCGGGCACCTCCCGGTGGTCGAAGCACCGGCAGGCGCTCAGGGACTGGAGGTGCTCCAGGTAGCGCTGGGCGGCCTGGATCAGAATGTCGCTCTGGACGGTGTAAAACATGGGCCCTTCCCCCGTCAAATAGGCGCCCGGACTCTTCAGGAAGAGCTTTTTGGGACTCAGATAGACCCCAAAGCCCGGCTGCGGCCCCGGCGGAAGGGCGTCGTCATCCAGGACAAAAAAGCGGATGTCGTGGTTGGCCAGGACCCGCTCCTTAATGTTCTCCAGATGCTCCAGGCGCTGGGCATACGACATGCGGTAGGGGATGTCGGCAAAGAGCAGCTCGCCGGAGTCCAGATAGCGCAGAAGGGAGGATTTGAGCAGGTAAAAGTCGATGTGGCTCTTTTGAAAGACCTCCTCCCAGGTGATAAACAGCCGCCTGAGGTCCCAGACGGGACCGGCGGCGGGGCCGCCGGCCTGGAGAATGGGTTCACAGACGGAGGGGGGCAGCAGGAATTCAAAGCCGTAGGGGGAGAAGAACTGAAATTGATCCCGGCTGTAAAAATCAGTGCGGTATCCGCCGCGGCGCATGTCCTCCGGCTGGGCGGGGCTCAGCAGGACGGGCCGCTCGGAAAGACGGGCCATGGCAGTTTCCCGCAGATGGGTTCCCGCCGCGCCCTGAGCCATGACGAGGGCGTCCAGCTCGCCGCGGCCGTCCATGCTCATGAGCATGCCGCAGTGCTCACCAACCGCCAGGAGCCCTTCCCGCTCCAGCCCCGCGCCGTCGTACAGGGTGAGGAAGCTCTCCCGGTTCC
Organism: Intestinimonas sp. HCP28S3_D6; assembly: GCF_052065695.1. Classification (NCBI taxonomy): domain Bacteria; kingdom Bacillati; phylum Bacillota; class Clostridia; order Eubacteriales; genus Intestinimonas; species Intestinimonas sp. HCP28S3_D6. The sequence goes on along the minus strand of NZ_JBQHTM010000013.1, from coordinate 38,573 downwards.
GGCTGAGGAAGCCGTAGAGCAGCCCCATCTCCTCTTGGCCGCCCTGGCGGAAGGAGGTCAGGTCCAGGGCGGCGTGGATATGGACCCCTTTGCCGTGGAAGAGATGTTCCAGGGCGGGGAGATCCCTGCTTTTGAGCAGAGTGAGGAGGTCGATGGTGCAGATCACCGTCTCCCCCTTGCCGGGAGTCGGGATGGCCCGCAGCCGCTCCAGAATTTCGTGGTGCCGGACCAGGAGCTCTGCCTCAGACGCGGCGGCGGACCCGGTGGCGGTCCGGTGGTGGACGGAGGCGTCGTAGGCCTCGGACAAAAGGGTGGTGATCCGCGATTCTAACCCTTCCTGGGCGCCCGCGCCCGGGAAGGCGGTGTCAAAGGCGGCCTCCGCGCCGTCCCGGCGGATGGCGTCCCCAAAAAAACGCCCCAGCGCCACATCCACCGTGTGGGCGGTCTTGGGCGCGGGGAGCAGGTCCTTGTTGCACCACTTGCTGATATAGGAGACGTCGTAGCCCACCTCATCGGCTACCGCGTAGAGCTTGCTGCCTGTGAAGTCCACCAGCCGCCGGAGCAGAGCGCCATACTCCGTCATAACAGATCCCTCCCTGTGTCCCTGTTGGGGTCAGTATACCATAGGTGGAACCACTTTTCAAATCCGCCATGCAACTTGAATCAAGTTGCATGGCGGATTCAAGTTTGATGCAACTCATTTCCAGAAAAGTCCATTGCATTTCATGGCTTCACGCCGGAGGCCGTGCTACACTGATGCCACTTCAAAAGAAAGGGTGACCCATATGAAACCCCTGCGGATGCACCATGTGGGAGTGGTCCTCCCCACTGTGGAACAGGCGGAACATCTCATCGAGCTTTTTGGCCTGGAAGTGGATTATCGAGGCTACGTGAAGAGCTATCACGCCGACCTGATCTTTACCAAGTACGGCCCACGGGAGAGTCCTATTGAGTTCATCATTCCCCATGAGGGGGTGCTCACCCGCTTCAACGGCGGCAAGGGCGGCATCGCCCACATCGCCTTCGAGGTAGAGGACGTAGAGGCCGCCAGCCGGGAGCTGGAGGCCCAGGGCCTGGAGATGCTGGAGAAAGAGGCGGTGGAGGGCACCTCCGATATCATCGTCAATTTCCTCCGCCCCCGGTACTCTGAGGGCGTCCTCTTCGAACTGGTCCAGACCGTGGCTCCCATCGACCGCGGCGAACAGCACTGAGGGAGGAAACGGCATGTATACCATGGGCATCGACGTGGGCTCCGCCTCCTCCAAGGCGGTCATCCTCCGGGATGGCAAAGAGGTGGTGGCGGGGCTGGCCGTCCAGGCGGGCACCGGCAGCAGCGGTCCCGGACGGGTGCTGGAGGAGATCGCCGCCACGAGCGGGCTTGATCTAAAGGATATGGCCTTCATCCTGGCTACCGGCTACGGCCGCACGGCCCTGCCGATGGCCGACAAGCAAATGAGCGAGATCACCTGTCACGCCAAGGGGGTCTTTTTCCAGGACCCCTCTGTCCGCACCATCATCGACATCGGCGGACAGGACGTGAAGGCCATCGCCCTGGACAACCGGGGCGGTATCCGCCAGTTCTATATGAACGACAAGTGCGCCGCCGGTACCGGCCGGTTTCTGGAGGTCATGGCCCGGGTGCTGGAGGTGCCCCTGGAGGAGATGGCGGAGTACCACTTTCGCTCTAAAAATCCCGCCCAGGTGAGCAGCACCTGTACGGTCTTTGCCGAGTCCGAGGTCATCTCCCTCCTCTCCCGGGGGACGGCCAAGGAGGACATCATTGCCGGCGTCCATTTCAGCGTGGCGGCCAAGGCCTGCGCCCTGGCCCAGCGCGTGGGGGTCCGGCGGGAGGTGGTCCTGTGCGGCGGCGCCGCCAAGAACGGCGGCGTGGCTGACGCCATTGAGAAGGAACTGGGGGCGCCCCTGGTGGTGGCCCAAAACCCGCAGCTCACCGGCGCGCTGGGCGCCGCCCTGCTGGCCTATGAGGAAATGATGCGAAAGGAGCGTTCCGCATGAGTGAGAAATCCACCCAAGAGATGACGGCGAAAGAGCTTCTGGCCTATTACCAGGCCAAACTGGATGAAGAGGCCCGCCAGGCCAAGGCCGACGGCAAGCTGGTGTGCTGGTCGGCCTCGGTGGCACCGCCGGAGATGTGCGTGGCCATGGATATCGCCATGGTCTACCCCGAGACCCACGCCGCCGGCATTGGCGCCCGCAAGGGGGCCATGGATATGCTGGAGGTGGCCGACCGCATGGGCTACTCCGTGGACTGCTGCTCTTATGGCCGGGTGAACATGGGCTATATGGAGCTGCTGAAGGAGGAGGCCATGACGGGCAAGACCCCTGAGGCCCTGGCCAACTCCCCCGCCGCCCGGGTCCCCCTCCCCGACCTGGTCATCACCTGCAACAACATCTGTAACACCCTTCTCAAGTGGTATGAGAACCTGGCCGCCGAGCTGAACATCCCCTGCATCGTCATCGACGTGCCCTTCAACCACACCATGCCCGTGTCCGAGCACGCCAAGGAGTACATCGCCGACGAGTTCCGCAACGCCATCTCCCAGCTGGAGGTTATCTGTGGCCGGCCCTTCGACTATGAGAAGTTCCACCAGGTACGCCGTCAGACCCAGCGCTCCATCGCCCAGTGGAACCGCATTGCCTCCATGAGCCGCTATAAACCCTCCCCCCTCAACGGCTTCGATCTCTTCAACTATATGGCTCTGGTGGTGTGCGCCCGCAGCCGGGACTACGCCGAGATCACCTTCAAGAAGTTCGCCGACGAGCTGGAGGAGAAGTATAAGAAGGGAGAGTCCGCCTTCAAGGGCGCTGAGCAGAACCGCATTGCCTGGGAGGGCATCGCTGTGTGGCCCTATCTGGGGCACACCTTCAAGACTCTGAAGAACCAGGGTACCATCATGACCGGTTCAGCCTACCCCAACATGTGGGACCTGAGCTATGATGCCGAGGACGAGTCCCTCCATTCCATGGCCGAGGCCTATACCCGTACCTATATCAACACCTGCCTGGACAACAAGGTGGCCGTCCTGCGGCGGATCATGGAGGAGGGCCAGTGCGACGGCGTCCTCTACCACCTCAACCGCAGCTGTAAGCTCATGAGCTTTTTGAACGTGGAGACCGCTGAGCGCATCCAGGAGAAGAACGGTCTGCCCTACGTAAGCTTTGACGGCGATCAGACCGATCCCCGGAACTTTGCTCCCGCCCAGTACGATACCCGGGTTCAGGCTCTGGGCGAGATGATGGAGCAGGCTGCCGACGGCGGCCAGGCATGAGGAAGGAGCGGTAGTCATGGAAGAGAACATCAAAGCCCTGCTGGAGCAGTTCAGAGCCATCGCCGGCGATCCCAAAAAGGCCATGGCTGACCACCTGGCCGAGACGGGAAAAGGCGCCATCGGCATGATGCCCATCTACGCCCCCGAGGAGCTGGTACACGCCACCGGCTTCCTCCCTGTGGGCCTCTGGGGCGGCAGCCGCCCCGTGACCAAGGCCCGGACCTATCTGCCCCCCTTTGCCTGCTCCGTTATGCAGCAGGTCATGGAGCTGGAGTGCGAGGGGGCCTATGACGACCTGGCCGCCGTGGTCTTCTCCGTCCCCTGCGATACCCTCAAGTGCATGTCCCAGAAGTGGAAGGGGACCTCTCCCGTGCTGGTTTTCACCCACCCCCAGAACCGGGGTCTGGAGGCGGCCAACCGCTTCCTGGAGCGGGAGTATGCCATTTTGAAGGAGAAGCTGGAGGACATCACCGGGGTGAAGATCACCAACGCCGCCCTGGAGCGCTCCATTCAGATCTACAATGAGAACCGGGCCGTCATGCGGGAGTTCTCCGCCCTGGCCGCCCAGTATCCCCAGGTCATCTCCGCCGTGGACCGCCACGCCGTCTTTAAGGCCCGGCTCTTCATGGAGAAGTCCCGCCATACCGCCCTGGTGCGGGCACTGATGGAGGCCGTCCGGGCGTCAGAGCCCCAGCCCTGGACCGGCAAAAAGGTGGTGGTTACCGGCATCCTGCTGGAGCCCAACGGCCTGCTGGAGCTCTTTGACCGGCTGGGTCTGGCCATCGTGGCCGACGACCTGGCCCAGGAGTCCCGTCAGATCCGGGTGGATGTGCCCGACGGCGACGAGGCACCCCTCTACCGCCTGGCCAAGGTATGGCAGAAGATGTACGGCTGTTCTGTGGCCACCGACACCCAAAAGCAGCGGGGGCCCATGCTCTTGGATATGGTCCGCAAGACCGGCGCCGACGCCGTTGTGGTGGCCATGATGAAATTCTGTGACCCAGAGGAGTGGGACTACCCCATCTACTACAAGCAGTTTGAGGCCCAGGGGGTCCGCAGCCTCATGATCGAGGTGGACCAGGAGTCCACATCCTTTGAACAGCTCCACACCCGGCTCCAGAGCCTGGTGGAGACCCTGTAAGGGGGCAGGAGCATGGGCAAGGTCAAGATCATCTCCCCGGCGGCGGCGGCCGGCCTCCTCAAGGATGGGGATACCTTCACCACCAGCGGCTTTGTGGCCAGCTGCATCCCGGAGGCGCTGAACAAGGCAGTGGAGCGCCGCTTCCTGGAGACAGGCCACCCCAGGGACCTCACCTATGTCTACGCCGGCTCCCAGGGCAACAAGGACGGCAGCGGCGGGGAGCACTATGCCCATAAGGGCTTGCTCAAACGCTTCATCGCCGGCCACTGGGCCACCGTGCCCGCCCTGGGCGAGATGGCGCTGCGCAATGAGATTGAGGCCTATAACCTCTCCCAGGGAGCCCTGTGCCATCTCTTCCGGGACATCGCCGCCCACAAGCCGGGCACCATCACGCCGGTGGGCCTGGGGACCTTCATCGATCCCCAAAACGGCGGCGGAAAGGTCAACAGCATCACCACGGAGGACCTGGTGGAGCGCATCACCATCAAGGGGAAGGACTACCTCTTCTATCCCGCCTTCCCCATTCACGTGGCCTTCCTGCGGGGGACCTACGCCGATGAGCGCGGCAATGTGACCCTGGAGAAGGAGGTGGCCACCCTGGAGGCCACCTCGGTGGCCCAGGCCGTGAAAAACAGCGGCGGCGTGGTGGTGGTCCAGGTGGAGGAGGTGGTCCGGGCGGGCAGTCTGGACCCCAGACTGGTCAAGGTCCCCGGCATCTATGTGGACTATGTGGTGGTGGCCGGGCCGGAGGACCACGCGCAGTCCATCGGCTGCCGGTACGACCCTGTCCTCGCCGGGGCGCTCCGGGCGCCGGATGCGGAAGCGGCGCCGCTGCCCCTGAGCGCCAAGAAAATCATCGGCCGCCGGGGTGCCCTGGAGCTGCGGCCGGATATCACGGTGAACCTGGGCGTGGGGGCGCCGGAATACGTGGCCTCCGTGGCCGCGGAGGAGGGGGTCGGCGACCGGATGACCCTGACGGTAGAGGGCGGCCCTGTGGGCGGCATCCCCCAGGGCGGTCCCCGGTTCGGCGCCTCCGCCAACGCCGACGCCATCCTGGACCAGGGCTATCAGTTCGACTTCTATGACGGCGGCGGATTGGATCAGGCCTATCTGGGACTGGCCCAGTGTGACCAGCACGGCAACATCAACGTCAGCCGCTTCGGACCCAAGATCGCCGGCTGCGGCGGCTTTATCGATATCAGTCAGAACACCAGGAAGGTCTTCTTCTGCGGGACCTTCACCGCCGACGGGCTGAAGGTCCGTATCCAGGACGGGACCGTCCACATCGACCGGGAGGGACGGAGCAAAAAGTTCCTCCGGCAGGTGGAGCAGGTGACCTTCAGCGGCGATATGGCGGTGCAGAACGGCCAGCAGGTGACCTATATCACGGAACGTTGCGTCTTCCACCTGGAGCCTGACGGCCTTCACCTGACAGAAATTGCCCCCGGCATCGACCTCCAGCGGGATATTTTGGACCAGATGGAGTTCGTGCCGATCATTGAATACAAGGACGGCGCGGTTCCGCTGATGGACCACCGGATCTTCCAGGAAGCTCCCATGGGTCTGGGCAGTGTCTGAGTCGCCGTCAGGAGTCTTTGAACGTTTTTTTCTTTGAATCCAGCCCTCGACTTGAGGGTCTCTCCCTCTCTATCTATCTCAGTTCATGCCGTACGGCCCGCTGAAACAGCGGGCCGTACGGCATTTTTTCGCCCCATTTGTGCTGCGGGGAGCGTTGCAAAGCGGCTGGGAACTTGATATAATATCTTATTCACAACATGGTAGGATAGGGAGTGTGTGCCTTTGTACCTCAAGGCGCTGGAGATCCAGGGCTTCAAATCGTTCCCGGACAAGACGGTTCTGACCTTTGACCACGATGTCACAGCCATCGTGGGTCCCAACGGCAGCGGCAAATCCAATATCTCCGACGCCATCCGCTGGGTCATGGGGGAGCAGTCCACCCGTGCCCTCCGGGGCGGCAAGATGGAGGACGTCATCTTCGGCGGCACCGCCAAGCGCAAGCAGCTGGGGTTTGCCGAAGTCTCCCTGGTGCTGGACAACACCGGTCACCTCTTTGACCGGGAGGAGAGCGAGATCATGGTCACCCGGCGGTATTACCGCTCGGGGGAGAGCGAGTACTTCATCAACCGCCACACCGTGCGCCTCCGGGACGTAAACGAGCTCTTCATGGACACCGGCCTGGGTCGGGAGGGCTACTCCATCATCAGCCAGGGCAAGATCGACGAGATATTGTCCGTCAAGAGCACCGACCGCCGGGAGGTCTTTGAGGAGGCCGCCGGCATCTCCCGCTACCGCCACCGGAAGGAGGAGGCGGAGCGGAAGCTGGAGCGCACCCAGGATAACCTGGTCCGGGTCAACGACAAGATCGACGAGCTGGAGCTCCAGGTGGAGCCCCTGCGGGCCCAGGCGGAGAAGGCCAAAAAATTCCTGGTCCTCCGGGACGAGCTCCGGGGGCTGGAGATCTCCCTTTGGATGGACCAGCTGGACAAGGTGCGGGCAAACAGCCGAAAGCTCCTCTCCGACTATGAGAACGCCGTCCGTCAGAAGGAGGAGGCCAAGGTCCTGGTGGAGCAGCTCTACGCCGCCGCCGAGGACTACGCCGCCAAAATGCGGGAGAAGGATATGGAGGCCGAGGGCGTCCGGTTCCAGATCCAGCAGCGCCAGGCCGACGCCAACGAGTGCGAGCGGGCGGTGGCGGTGCTCCGGGCCCAGATCCAGAGCAACCTGGAAAACGCCGACCGGGTCAGGCGGGAGCTGGACCAGCAGGAGGGCCGGGCCGGGTCCATTTCGGAGCAGATCGACCAGCGTCGCACCCGCCTGGAGGAGATCGCCGCCCGCCGGACCGGGCTGGAGGAGGAGCTCTCCGCCGCCCGGCAGGCCGACCAGGACGAGCGCCGCAGTGCCGGCACCCTGGAGAGCGAGCTGGAGGCCCTGCGGGAGAAGGAGACCGTGGAGAACGCCTCCGCCGCCGAGGCCAAGGCCCTCCTCTCCGCCCTGGCCGCCGCCGCCCAGGAGCTGCTGGACCGGGACGAGGCCGTCCGGCAGGAGCTGTCTGCCGGGGAGGAGAAGCTCTCCGCCGCCCACAAGGTGGCCGGAGAGATCGCCGCCGACCTCAAAAAGGCCAAAGAGGACCGGGAGGCCCTGGGCAACGTCATCAGCGGCTATACCATGCGTGCCGAGTCCCGGAAGCGGAAGGTGGAGACCGCCCAGGAGACCCACCGAAAACTCCAGATGGACGAGCACGCCCTCACCTCCCGGGTCCATATGCTCTCCGAGATGGAGAAGCTCTACGAGGGCTACTCCAAGGCGGTGAAGCTGGTGATGGGGGAGGCCCAGCGGGGGAACCTCCGCCACATCCACGGCCCAGTGGCCGGACTGGTCCACGTGCCCGACCCCTACACAGTGGCGGTGGAGATTGCCCTGGGGGGCGCTATGCAGAACATCGTGGTGGACAGCGAGGAGGACGGCAAGGCGGCCATCGGCTTCCTGAAGCGACGGGATGGCGGCCGGTGTACCTTCCTCCCTCTGAGCGCCATCCGTCCCTCCGAGTTTCGGGACACCGCCGTGGAGCACGAGCCCGGCTTCGTGGGCATGGGGGACCGGCTGGTGGAGTTCGACCCCAGATATAAGAATATCTTTTCCAATTTGCTGGGCCGGGTGGTGGTGGCCGAGGACATGGACGCCGCCATCGCCATGGCCCGGAAATACCGCTACCGCTTTAAGATCGTCACCCTGGACGGCCAGGTCCTCAACCCCGGCGGCTCCATGACGGGCGGCTCGGCCTCTCGCTCGGCGGGCATCCTCAGCCGGGCCAACGAGCTGGAGCGCCTGAACGCCCAGGTGGACGGGGTGCGGGCCCAGCTGGACCAGGCGGCCAAGGCCCTGGAGGAGGCCCGGCGGGAGTCCGCCGTGGCCATCTACGAGCTGGAGACCGCCCAATCCCAATGCCGTGAGCTGGAGGACAGGATTCTTCAGCTGGAGGAGCGGAGCGCCGCCCAGGAGAAGACCTGCGCCGACCTGGAGGGCCAGCGGGGGAGCCTGCGGGAGGAGCTCACCGAGATCGAAGGCCGTTCCCGTCAGACCGAGGCGGACACCGCCAACGCCAGAGCTCGGATCGAGGCATTGGAGGGTGCCGCCGCCGCCCTGCGGCTGGAGGCCGAGGGCAAGGCTGCGGGCCAGGCGGAGATCAGGGCCCGGATGGAGGCAGTGAGTGCCAGGATTGCCCAGCTCAGCCAGGAGACGGCTGCCCTGGAGGCCGAGCGGGCCGCTACCGAGCAGGCCCTCACTGAGCTGGAGGACCTGCGCCGGGACATCACCGGCGACAAGGAGCAGCGGGAAAATATGCTCCGGGAGCTGGAGATCAAAAATGACGACCTCAATAGAAAGATCCGGACCCAGGAGGAGAAGCTCCAGGCCATCCGGGTGGAGAACGAGGGACGGCAGGCCGAGATCGGGAGGCTCAACCAGGAGCGTCTGGCCCTGGAGGCAGAGCGGAACCGAGCCGACAAGGAGAGCCGGGACAAGAACAGCGAGCTGCTGAACATGGAGCGGGAGGTCTCGGTGCTGGAGCAGAAAAAGGTGACCGCCTCCATGGAGGAGAAGCAGATCCTGGACAAGCTCTGGGAGACCTACGAGCTCTCCCACGAGGCGGCCCGGGCCCAGCGCCAGGAGCTGGAGAGCGTGCCCAGGGCCCAGAAGCGGGTGGGAGAGCTCAAGCGGAGCATCTCCGGCCTGGGCAACATCAACCTGGACGCCATCGAGGAGTTCGACCGGGTCAACCAGCGCTATACTTACCTCACCGACCAGCGGGACGACGTGCGCCGGTCCAAGGAGGAGCTGGAGAAGGTCATCGCCGAGATCACCGGGGAAATGAAGTCCATTTTCTCCCAGCGATTCGGTGTCATCAACTCCGCTTTTGGGGAGACTTTTACCGAGCTCTTCGGCGGCGGCATGGCCACCCTGGAGCTGGACGACCCGGAGGACATCCTGGGCTGCGGCATCGAGATCAAGGTCCAGCCCCCGGGCAAGGCCCTGAAAGTCCTTTCCCTCCTCTCTGGCGGCGAGAAGGCCTTCGTGGCCATCGCCCTCTACTTCGCCATCCTGAAGGTGCGGCCCACCCCCTTCTGCGTCATGGACGAGATCGAGGCCGCCCTGGACGACGTCAATGTCACCCGGTTCGCCCGGTACCTCCGGGGCATGAGCACCAAGACCCAGTTTATTGTCATCACCCACCGCCGGGGCACCATGGAGGAGGCCGACGTCCTCTACGGTGTCACCATGCAGGAACAAGGAGTCAGCCGTCTGCTGACCATCAACCTCAACGATGTGGAAAAGGAACTGAATATCAAATAAAGTATTCTCCTGACCATCAACCTGAACGGCATAGAGAAGAACGGAAACAGTGAGACAGCCATTGAGCATTGATCTGGTGCGAAATGGAGGGGAAACGCATGAAAAAGTTCCATATCGACCATCGGAATGTGAGAAAAATCACGGGGCCTTTATGCTGGGTCATCGTTGTGGTGTCGCTGATCATCGTGCTCAACCCCAAGGCTCTGGTCCCCATCCTGATCGTGGACGGGCTGCTGCTGTTGGTCGGTGGGGTCCTGTCTATGCTGTTCTGGCGCTGCCCCTACTGTGAGCGGCGGCTGCCCGGCAGGAGGACGATCTGGGACGGAGAAATGGAATACTGCCCCTACTGTGGAAAAAGTTTGAGATGACCGGAGGAAAGGCATGAAAAAGTTTCGCATGGACCACCGAAACGCCCGAAAGATCATGTGGGTGTTTTATGGCGCGGGCTTCCTGCTTCTGCTGCTTGGGATGATCGGCCCCCAGGCAATGATCCTGACAGCTGTAGGGGTGGCCCTCATATTAGTCGGTGGCGTGATCGTGCTGTTGTTCTGGCGCTGTCCCCACTGCGGGATGGGGCTTCCCACCCGGGAGGGAAACATCCAGTACTGTCCCCACTGCGGTGGAAAACTATAAAATCAATAAGAGGAAGAAATATATGGGATTTTTTGACAAAATCAAAAAGCTGAACATTTTTGCGGGCTTCTCCGCCATCGACGATGACTTCTACGATGAGCTGGAGGAGACCCTCATCCTGTCCGATATGGGTATGGACACCACCCTCAAGGCGGTGGAGGAGCTCAAGCGCCGGGTGAAGAGCGAGAAGCTCAAGGACAAGGAAGAGGTCCGTAATTGCCTACGCCGGGTGCTCCAGGACATGCTGACGGTGGGAGACCAGGGGCTGGACCTCTCCACCCGCCCCTCGGTGATCCTCTTCATCGGCGTCAACGGCGTGGGCAAGACTACCACCATCGGCAAGCTGGCCGCTACCCTGAAGGCCCAGGGGAAGAAGGTCCTCCTCTGTGCCGGCGACACCTTCCGGGCCGCCGCCGCCGACCAGCTCACCATCTGGTCCCAGCGGGCGGGGGTGGAGATCGTCAAGCAGCACGAGGGGGCCGATCCCGCCTCGGTGGTCTTTGACGCGGTGACCGCCGCCAAGGCCCGGAACAGCGACGTCATCCTGGTGGACACCGCCGGACGGCTTCACAACAAGCAGAATCTGATGAATGAGCTCAATAAGATCTCCCGCATCATCGACCGGGAGCTCCCCGACTGCGCCAAGGAGACCCTGCTGGTGCTGGACGCCACCACCGGCCAGAACGGCCTTATCCAGGCCAAACAGTTCCGGGAGGCCGCCGGCGTCACCGGCATCGTCCTCACCAAGCTGGACGGCACCGCCAAGGGCGGTATCACCGTGGCCATCGCCGACACCCTCCAGATCCCCGTGAAGTATGTGGGTCTGGGCGAGGGCATCGAGGACCTGCGCCCCTTCGACGCCGAGGGCTTCACCGAGGCGCTGGTGTAATCCATCACAATAACGGCCATACGGCCTTGATTTTGGAGGAATCGAAACATGGCAAGGATCGACGGACGGGCCTGGGATCAGCTCCGGCCCATTGAGATCACCCCCGGCTTTAACAAATTCGCGGAGGGCTCCTGCCTCATCCGCTGCGGCAACACCATGGTGCTGTGCACCGCCTCTGTGGAGGAAAAGACCCCGCCCCATGTCCCGGAAGGGGAGGGCTGGGTCACCGCCGAGTACTCCATGCTGCCCCGGGCCAACCGGGAGCGGAGCAAGCGGGATATCTCCAAGCTGAAGCTCTCTCCCCGGTCGGCGGAGATCCAGCGCCTGGTGGGCCGTGCCCTCCGGGCTGCGGTGGACATGAAGAAGCTGGGGGAGCGCACCATCAACATCGACTGCGACGTGCTCCAGGGGGACGGCGGCACCCGTACCGCCAGCGTCACCGGCGGCTATGTGGCCCTGGCCCTGGCGGTGAAGAAGCTGATGGCCCAGGGCGTCCTGGCCGAGAATCCCATCATCACCCCGGTGGCCGCCATCTCCGCCGGCATCGTCCACGACCAGCTGCTGCTGGACCTGTGCTATGAGGAGGACTCCTCCGCCCAGGTGGACCTCAACTGTGTCATGACCGGCGAGGGCGGCATTGTGGAGCTCCAGGGTACCGGCGAGGGCCGGGCCTTCACCGTTCAGGAGCAGCGGGATCTGGTGGACCTGTGCGCCAAGGGCATCCGGGAGGTCATGACCTTCCAGGCCAAGGCGCTGGAGGGCTGAGCCGTGAAAGTGGTGCTTGCCAGCAAGAACCAGCACAAGCTGGTGGAGATGCGGGACATCCTCTCTGCCCAGGGGGTGGAGGTGGTCCTGGAGTCCGACGTGGGTGTGGACGTAGGTGTAGAGGAGACGGGGAGCACCTTTGAGGAGAACTCCCTTCTGAAGGCCAGGGCCGTCATGGAGGCCAGCGGTCTCCCCGCCATCGCCGACGACTCCGGCCTGTCCGTGGACGCCCTGAACGGCGCCCCCGGGGTCTACTCCGCCCGGTACGGCGGGGAGGGCCTGGACGACGTGGGCCGGTACCGCCTGCTGCTGGAGAACATGCGGGGGCAGCTGGACCGGAAGTGCAAATTCGTCTCGGTCATCACCCTGTGCATGCCCAACGGCGACGTCATCACCGCCCGTGGGGAGTGCCCCGGCACCCTGGCCTACGCCCCCCAGGGGGAGAACGGCTTCGGCTACGACCCCATCTTCTTCGTGCCGGAGAAGAAAAAGACCTTCGCCCAGCTCAGTCCCGAGGAGAAGAACGCCATCTCCCACCGGGGGAACGCGTTGAAACTCTTTCAGCAGAAGCTGGCCGACTATCTGTCCGGCCAGAGCAAATAAAACGATTTTAAGGAGATATTATGGATCTGACAAGCAAGCAGCGGGCCCAGCTTCGGGGCCTGGCAAACGGCATCGACACCATTCTGCACGTGGGCAAGGACGGTCTGGGGGACAACCTCATCAAGCAGGCCGACGACGCCCTGGAGGCCCGGGAGCTCATCAAGGGCAAGGTGCTGGAGAACTCCATGCTCACCGCCCGGGAGGCCGCCGAGGACCTGGCCAAAGCCACCCGCAGCGAGGTGGTCCAGGTCATCGGAACAAAGTTTGTATTATATCGTCAAAGTCATAACAAGGACAAGAAGGACCGGATCGTGCTGGTGAAGGACAAGCGGCAGAACTGATTTTTTCGGAAAATCGGAAAACGATTTCACGGTCCGGAGCGTCTAAAGGAGTATCCGCGCAGACCGGACGCGAAAAAGCCCACACAGCGGAATCTGGAAGAACAGTCAAGGGGAGAGGAGTGTTCACAATGAAGATCGGCGTGTATGGCGGAACCTTTGACCCACCCCACCTGGGGCATATGGAGGCGGCCCGGGCGGCGGCGGCTCTGCTGGAGCTGGACAAGATCCTGTTCGTGCCGGTGGCCATCCCGCCCCACAAGGCGCTGCCGCCGGAGGCCGTGCCGGCGGAGGACCGGTTGGCCATGACAGCCCTGATGGCGGACGGCGTCTGCCTGGAGATGGGGCGGCCCGGCCTGGCCCAGGCCGACGGTCTGGAGCTCTCCCGTCAGGGCAAGAGCTACACGGTGGACACCCTGGAGGAGCTGCGCCGGCGCTATCCCGATGACGAGCTGTGGCTCCTCATGGGGACGGACATGTTCCTTACCCTTCAGAACTGGCGGAACCCGGAGCGGATCACCGCCCTGGCCGGCATCGCCGCCTTTGCCCGGCGGGAGTCGGACGCCGGAGAGCTGCTGAAGACCCAGGGCCATTACCTCCAGGAGCGCTTCGGCGCCCGGGTGGCGGTGGTGGAGCTGCCCCAGATCATCGACCTCTCCTCCACCCAGGTCCGGGCTCTGCTGGACACCGACCGGGCCCAGGTGCGGGACGCCCTCTGGTGCCAGGTCTACGGCTATATCCTCCGCAATGGGCTCTATGACGTGAAGGCCGATCTCAAGCACCTGGATGACGACGACCTCCGCTGCGCATCTCTCTCCATGGTGAAGGCCAAGCGCATCCCCCACATCCGGGGCTGCGAGGAGGAGGCGGTACGCTTGGCCCAGCGCTGGGGCGCCGACACCCACCTGGCCCGCCGGGCGGGCATCCTCCACGACTGCACCAAGTACCTGGATCTGGAGGAACAGCTGGCCCTGTGCGAGCAGTACCACATCCAGCTGGACGAGCTGGAGCGGGTGGCGGTGAAGCTCCTCCACTCCAAGACCGGCGCCGCCATCGCCCGGCACGTGTTCGGCGAGCCGGAGGAGGTGTGCAACGCCATCTACTGGCACACCACCGGCAAGGCGGACATGGACCTCCTCTCCAAGGTGCTCTATCTGGCCGACTACATCGAGCCCTCCCGGTCCGACTTCGAGGGGCTGGAGGAGCTGCGGCGGCTGGCCTACACAGACATTGACGAAGCTCTGCTCCTGGGCTGTGAGCTGACCATCCAGGACATGGAAGAGCGGGGGGGCCCCGTGCACACCAACACCCTCCAGGCGAGAGATTTCCTGAAAGGACGGACCTGATGAACCCGGAGAAAGAGAACAGAAATGGCGGCAAGCACCTGCCCAAAAAAGGAGACCAGAGTCAAACGTCTCCCAAACAGCCGAAAAAGACCCTGACGCCCAAGCAAAAGGCCCTCCGGGCAGTCTATCTCATCATCACCATCCTGGCCGCCCTGGTAGTGGTGGTTTTCGCGGTGTCCCAGTTCCTCTTTGTCAAGCCGGAAATCCCCGTCAAGACAGACCCCAAACCCACAGAGAGCATCGCGCCGACGGAGTCCAGCGAATCTCCTGAGATTACTGGAGACGAGGCCCCGGACCTGGCGGCGGCCGGTCGGAAGGAGGACTATTACACCTTCCTGCTGGTGGGCCGTGACACGGGGGGCGGCGGCAATACCGACACCATCATGGTGGTCTCCTACGACGTGAAGAACCAGGAGCTCAACGCCATGAGCATTCCCCGGGACACCATCGTCAACAAGTCCTGGGACATTAAGAAGATCAACTCGGTCTACAACTACGCCGGTGGCGGCGAGAAGGGTATGGCGGCCCTGATGGACACCGTGTCCGACACCATCGGCTTTGCCCCCGATTTCCACATCGTGGTGGAGTGGGAGGCGGTGGGCAAGCTGGCCACCGCCATCGGCGGGGTGGACTTCGATGTCCCCGTGAACATGAACTACGACGACCCCACCCAGGACCTCCACATCCACATCAACAAGGGCTTCCAGCACCTGGATGGGGAGCAGGTCATGCAGGTCCTCCGGTTCCGCAAGAACAACAACGGCGCCCCAGGCATCTATAACCAGGGCGACATCGGCCGCATCCAGGTCCAGCAGGACCTGCTGATGGCCATTGCGGAAAAGCTCCTCCAGCCCTCGGTGGTCTCCCACATCCCCGATCTGGTAAACATTTTTGTGGAGAACGTTGAGACCGACCTCACCATCCCCAACCTGTTGTGGCTGGCCAAGTCGGCCATCCAGGGGGGACTGCGGACGGACAGCGTCAGCTTCGTCACCATGCCCGCCAACTACAACGGCTACTTCTGGAGCTACTCCATCGGCCGGAATGAGTCCTATGTATTCCCCTACGCAAGTGAGATCGTGGAGCTGGTCAATGAGGACTTCAACCCCTACCTCACTGACGTGACCAAGGCCAACCTGAACATCGTCTATAAAAATTCCGACGGTTCCATCGCCGCCACCCGCGGAGCCATCAAGGACAGCAGGGCCAACGCGGCCTACTACAACTCTCTGAAGCCGGCGGAGACAAAACCTCCCGCCGAGACTGAGCCGCCGGCGGAGACGCCCACGGAGAGCCCTCTGCCCAGCCAGAGCGGCACACCCACGGAGAGTGTACCGCCCGCTGAAACGGCGACGCCCACGGAGACGGTGCCGCCGGCGGCCACCGAGACCTCTACCGGGACCGGGACGCCGGAAAACACTACTCCACCGGCGGAGACCCAGGCCCCGGTCGTCAGCACCGCCCCTGAGGAGACCTCCGTCCCCTCCCAGGTCCCTGTGGAGACCCCTTCCGACGGGGCGACGTCCCCTGGTGACATCGGGATTCCGATTTTTACGCCGCCCGAGGTACCGGCCGCCTGAGGAAGATGGTTGCATTTTCAAAGAAATTATGGTATCTTACAGGACGAATCGCGAGAAATCAGTCCCAATTTGACGGCACATGGACCGGGGACATTGTGAAAGGACGACGCACATGACCTCAGAGAGAGAACAGAAAAAGGGCGGCAGCCGCTTGGCCGGCAGCACAGAGCCGAAGTCCCCAAAGAGGCCGCGCAAGAAACTTACACCCAAGCAGAAGGCTATGCGGGCGGTGTATATTATCGTCACGGTATTGGCCGCCCTGGCGGTGATTGGCTTTGCGGCCTCCAAGCTGCTGTTCGTCAAGCCGGACATCTCCCAGAGCGGCGGGCGGCCAGAGGTGTCCACGGAGGACGGCGAGGCCGATACCGAGACCCCCAGCGTGTACGGCAGCGGACGGAAGGAGGACTTCTTCACCTTCCTGGTCATCGGCCGGGATACGGGGGGAGGTGGCAACACCGACACCATCCTGGTGGCCTCCTACGACGTGCCCAACCAGAAGCTTAACGTCATGAGCATCCCCCGGGATACCATGGTCAATGTGTCCTGGGATATTAAAAAGATCAACTCGGTCTACAACTATGCCGGTGGCGGAGATGACGGCATCGACGCCCTGGATAAGGAGATCAGCCAGCTGGTGGGCTTTGTGCCCGACTTCCAGGTGGTAGTGGAGTGGGATGCCGTGGGCGAGCTGGTGGACGCCATCGGCGGCGTGTGGTTTGATGTGCCCCGGAACATGAACTATGACGATCCCACCCAGGACCTTCACATCCATATCAACAAGGGCTATCAGCTTTTGGACGGTGAGGCCGCCATGGGGGTCATTCGCTATCGCCACGACAACGACATGCGCTACGGCTACCCTGACGGTGACCTGGGCCGCATCAAGACCCAGCAGGCATTCCTGAAGGCGGTGGTGGAGCAGTGCCTGCAGATTAAGAACGTGACCAAGATCCAGCAGCTGGCGGAGGTCTTTAACAAAAACGTCACCACCAACCTTACCGTCCAGAATCTCCTCTGGTTCGGTCAGCGGGCCATCTTTGGCGGCCTGGAGATGGAGAACGTGAACTTCGTCACCATGCCCTGCACCAACAAGTCGGTATGGAGCCGCAGTATCGGCGGCATGCTGTCCTACGTGGTGCCCAACACCGACGAGCTGGTGGACCTGGTGAACGAGTGCTTCAATCCCTATCTGGAGGATCTGAGCTCCAAGGAACTGGACATCATGTATGTGAACTCCGACGGCACCATCGGTTCCAGTACCGGCCGTCTGGAGGACACCACCCACAATTCCCAGGTGCACTCCCAGTCCAGCCGGCCCAGCACCAATCCGGCACCCGTCGAGAGCGAGATGCCGGTGGAGACCGAGACCACTGCACCGGAGGGGACCGCCGCACCGGAGGAGACCACCACCCCGTCGGTGACGGAGCCGCCGGCCCCGTCAGAATCCCCCAGCACCACGCCTGATGCGGGAAGCGGGGAGAGCACCGCGCAGCCGTCCGAGACGCCGGAGGCGTCTGCGGAGCCCAGCCTCCAGCCGTCTGAGACGCCGGCGGCCACACCCACCCCGGTGCTCACCCCTGTCCCCAAGCCGGACAATCAGGATGGCCCTCCCGAGGGCATCCCCATCTTATGATCGAAAAAGGAGAGAACGTCTATGACGTCTAAGGAAATGGCACTGACCATCGCCGGAGCCCTGGACAGTAAGAAGGGCCTGGACATCAAGGTCCTGGAGACCGGCGCCCTCACCACCCTGGCCGACTACTTTGTCATCTGCACCGCCACCTCTACCACCCAGGTGAAGGCACTGGCCGACGAGTGCGAGAAGGTGATGAAGGAGCACGGCGAGCTGCCCCACCACATCGAGGGACACCGGGGCGGCACCTGGATCCTCATGGATTTCTCCTCCGTGGTGGTCCACCTCTTCATGGACGAGGCAAGAAAGTTCTATGATCTGGAGCGGCTGTGGAAAGACGCAGCGGAAGTAGATCTGAGCGATATTCTGAAGCCCAACTGAGGGCGTTTGACTCCCAACGGCGGGCGTCCCGGAAAGGCTTCCGGGACGCCCGTTTTGCGATTTTGGGGCAGAAATGTGGAGATGCAACCGCTGGTTGCGCACATTCCAAGGCGGCTTGGTGGACAAAACTGTTCGCTGCCTGCTACTCTAAGGCCGAACAGAAGGGAGGCTTGCCCATGACATTGGGAGAAAACATCGCCCGCCTGCGGGCGGAAAAACGGCTGTCCCAGGGCGACCTGGCCGACGCCCTGGGGGTGTCCCGGCAGTCGGTGTCCAAATGGGAGACCGACGCCTCGGTGCCCGAGCTGGACAAGCTGGTCCGGCTCAGCGAGCTCTTCGGCGTGACCCTGGACCGGTTGGTGAAGGGAGAGGCGGCGGACGAGGAGTTAAAGCAGGAGGTCACTCCTACGGTGCCGGCGGAGGGGACCTGCCATGTCTCACTGGCCCGGACAGTGGCGGGCGGCGTGTTGCTGGCGGTGGGGCTGCTGGGCCTGTTGACGGTACTTTTCTTTTGCGGCCCAGATGGACTATTGCCCGTAGTGCTGCTCTTATCTGTGCCGGTCCTGTGCGGGATTATCTGCCTGAAAGTTCGCCGTCGGGCGGGAATATGGTGTGCCTGGACGGTGTATGCGACACAACAAATCTATTGGACACATGCCAGCGGTGTCACATGGAAAACACCTTTCTGGACGACCATGTGGGTGCCGGGGATGAAGATGAGTCCGACACACCTCATCATTTTCTGTTCCATGCTATTGGCTATGGTGGGGCTGCTGGTTGGAACTTTATGGTCCTTCCGAAATACCTGTTTAGCACCAATATTAAAATCTCGAGCCATGTTGGTGGGAGCCGGTATGCTGGCAGTTCTCTGCCTGCTGGTACCCGATTTTCTCCCGATCTTTGGATCGTACGGAGGGGCGGTAAGGGGGGGCATTTCAGTTCTGGGTCTGGCCGCTCTTACGGTAGTTTTGAGCATTGCCTTGCCACTTCGCCGGTATGAGAAAAACGAATGATAGTCGAGCATCGGGCGGTCAGCAGTGACCGCCCGGTATTTTTTTACCTGCCGGGGATGGGAGAGACAGGGAAAAAACGGTGGCGGCCCTTGCAATCACTGTGGTTATCGGATATAATAGTACGGATTTCTACCGATACTTGCCGAAGCGTCCGCTTCGGCGCAGAAATAGAGGGAAGTGTGATCGCTTTGAAGTACGATTTCGCAAGCATCGAGCCCAAATGGCAGAAAAGGTGGCACGACGAGGGGACCTACAAGACCCCCGACCACAGCGAGAAGCCCAAGTTCTACGCGCTGGTAGAGTTCCCCTACCCCTCCGGCCAGGGCCTGCACGTGGGCCACGCCCGGCCCTATACCGCCATGGACGTGGTGGCCCGGAAGCGCCGCATGGACGGCTATAACGTGCTGTTCCCCATGGGCTATGATGCCTTCGGCCTGCCCACCGAGAACTACGCCATCAAGAACCACATCCACCCCGCCAAGGTGACCCACGACAACATTGCCAACTTCACCAAGCAGCTGCAGATGCTGGGCTACTCCTTTGACTGGGACCGGGTCATCAACACCACCGACCCCAGCTACTACAAGTGGACCCAGTGGATCTTCCTCCAGCTGTGGAAGCACGGTCTGGCCTACAAGACCACTATGCCCGTGAACTGGTGCACCTCCTGCAAGTGCGTGCTGGCCAACGAAGAGGTGGTGGAGGGCGTGTGCGAGCGCTGCGGCTCCCCCGTCATCCGCAAGGAGAAGAGCCAGTGGATGCTCAAGATCACCGAGTACGCCCAGCGCCTTATTGACGACCTGGACGACCTGGACTTCATCGAGCGGGTGAAGATCCAGCAGAAGAACTGGATTGGCCGTTCCACCGGCGCCGAGGTCACCTTCAAGGCCACCACCGGCGAGGACATCGTGGTCTTCACCACCCGGCCCGACACCCTCTTCGGTGCCACCTATATGGTCCTCTCCCCCGAGCACGCCCTGGTGAAGGGCTGGCTGGAGAACGGCGTCCTGAAGAACGCCGACGACGTGAAGGCCTACCAGGCCGCCGCCGCCTCCAAGTCCGACCTGGAGCGCACCGAGCTCAACAAGGAGAAGACCGGTGTGTGTCTGGACGGTGTGAAAGGCGTCAATCCGGTCAACGGCAAGGAGATCCCCATCTTTATCTCCGACTACGTCCTGGCCACCTACGGCACCGGTGCCATCATGGCCGTGCCCGCCCACGACGACCGCGACTGGGAGTTTGCCAAGAAATTTGGCTGTGAGATCATCGAGGTGGTTTCCGGCGGCGAGGACGTGCAGAAGGCCGCCTTCACCGCCAAGGACGAGACCGGTATTCTGGTCAACTCCGACTTCCTCAACGGCCTCACCGTGAAGGACGCCATCCCCGTCATCACCAAGTGGCTGGAGGAGAAGGGCATCGGCAAGGCCAAGGTCAACTATAAGCTGCGCGACTGGGTCTTCTCCCGTCAGCGCTACTGGGGCGAGCCCATTCCCATGGTGTGGTGTGACAAGTGCGGCTGGCAGCCCCTGCCCGAGGACCAGCTGCCCCTGCTGCTGCCCGATGTGGAGAGCTATGAGCCCACCGACGACGGCGAGAGCCCCATCTCCAAGATGACCGACTGGGTCAACACCACCTGCCCCTGCTGCGGCGGTCCCGCCAAGCGTGAGACCGACACCATGCCCCAGTGGGCCGGCTCCAGCTGGTACTTCCTGCGGTATATGGACCCCCACAACGACAAGGCCCTGGCCTCTCCCGAGGCCCTGAAGTACTGGTCTCCCGTGGACTGGTACAACGGCGGCATGGAGCACACCACCCTCCACCTGCTGTACAGCCGGTTCTGGCACAAGTTCCTCTACGACATCGGCGTGGTGCCCACCAAGGAGCCCTACCAGAAGCGCACCTCCCACGGTATGATCCTGGGCGAGGGTGGCGAGAAGATGTCCAAGAGCCGCGGCAACGTGGTCAACCCCAACGATGTCATTGCCGCCTACGGCGCCGACACCATGCGCACCTATATCATGTTCATCGGCGATTTTGAGAAGGCTGCCGCCTGGAGCGACAACGCCGTGAAGGGTTGTAAACGCTTCCTGGACCGTGTGTGGAATCTCTCCGAGCAGGCCACCGACAGCATGGAATACAGCGCCGCCAACGAGGGCTGCATCCACCGGACCATCAAGAAGGTCTCCCAGGATATCGAGGCCATGAAGTTCAACACCGCCATCGCCGCCCTCATGGCCATGGTCAACGATTTCTACGCCAACGGCTGCTCCAAGGGCGACTACAAGGCCCTGCTGCTGCTCCTCTCCCCCTTCGCTCCCCACATGGTGGAGGAGCTGTGGGAGACCATGGGCTACGCTGCCGAGACCGGCGCCATGGCCTGTCAGCAATCCTGGCCCGTCTATGACGAGAGCAAGACCGTGGAGGCTGAGGTCACCCTGGCTGTCCAGGTGGGCGGTAAGCTGAAGGGCACCGTCACCGTGCCACTGGACAGCGACGACCAGACCTGTGTGGACGCCGCTTTGGCTCTGGACAAGGTGGCCAAGATGCTGGAGACTATGCAGGTGGTCAAGACCATCGTGGTCAAAAATAAGTTGGTCAACGTGGTGATGAAGCCCAAGGCCTGAGTATGGGTCTCGTACCTTTTTCCACCACTTGTGGAAAAAGAGCACGGACGCGGCGGAATTGACCTCTTGACAAGTACCGCAGAATTGCATATAATACTACTGTTAAAGCCATAAATATGGCCCTTTATGTGGTGGTTCTCCCATCACTTCGGAGGGAGGGGAAATAGATGTCGGAAGTCCATGTGAGAGAAAACGAGTCTCTGGAGAGCGCTCTGAAGCGTTTTAAGCGCAGCTGCGCCAAGTCCGGAGTGCTGGCTGAGGTGCGTAAGCGCGAGCACTACGAGAGTCCCAGTGTCAAGCGCCGCAAGAAGTCCGAGGCCGCCCGTAAGAACCGTAAGAAGTTCTATTGATGCGCATAAAAGCCCAGCGCCGTAAGGCGCTGGGCTTTCGTATTGCTGCGGGATGAGATTTTCAGACACGGCCCATGTCCCGGCAGGGGAGCGCGAGGGGGCGGCGGCCTGCCTCGCGTGAGATCGAATGCCCCGCGGCGCTTGCGGCGCAGTGAGCACAGCGAAGACTTTTCCGGCCTGTTCGGGCCGGAAAAGTACCGGCATTTTGACCCAGCGTCGCAAGGCGCTGGGCTTTCGTGTTTTTCAGGCCAGAATGTCCGGCAGCAGGTCAGAGACCTCGGGGTAGAAGAGCAACGCCCGGTCGATGCCCAAGGCCTCGGCCAGCCGCAGCTTTTTCCGGATGGAGCCGGCGTCGTCAAAGAGGACGAAGTGGGCGCCGCTCTGACGGTTCATGTAGGTGAAATACCGGGCGCATAACTCATCGGAGAAGAAGATAGATGGGGAGAGCTCCTTCCGCTTGGCCTCCAGCTCCTCCCGGGTGAGGGGACGACCCTGGCCGGTGGGAGAGGGGAGGAAGAAATCCTCTGCCGACCGCTCTACCGCCAGAGCCACCCGGCCAGTGCCGTAGCGCTCCGCTGCCTCACTGAGCCGCTGTCGAAGGCTGCCGCCGGAGAGGGCGGTGGGGATCAGGACCCGACCAACGGCGGTATGGCGGCCGTAGGGCTCTGAGACGTAAAAGCTCCGGTTCTGCCGGGCCAGCATGGGACCCAGTTGGGCCACTATGGTGGAGAGTAGGGGGAGGCTCCGGTCAAAGGCGCAAATGACGCCCCCGAACCCCCGGGCGGAACACTCCCGGACCACCTCCTGACAGAAGGTGTCCGGGGTGCCCCGGCCGTCAAAGCCGCTGTCGTCGATGTACATGAGCCCGCCCCGGACCGGGATGGGTAGGTTGGACCGGAACAGGTGGGGGCCTCCCCCAACCCGGTAGGCCACGTGGGCCAGTGTGAGGCCGTAGGTCTGGGCCGCCGTCACCTCGTCCGGCGGGACGGCCAGAATCAGTTGGGATCTCGTTCCCATGCGCATTGCTCCCCCTTGTCCATTTTGTTGGAAACTGGTATAATGCAGTCTATGCGGACAAGATCAGTTTCATGAGGTGCAGTATGGCTTTTTCTCTCATCCCGGACGGGGTCTATCCCTCCGTCTATCAGATCGACGGCAAAGTCCTGGCCCGGCGGGGGATCACCCTGCTGCTGGCCGACCTGGACAATACCCTGGCAAAGTACACCCAGATGGAGCCGGACCAGGCCCTGCGGACCTGGAAAGACGATCTGGCGGCATCTGGGGTAGCGCTCTGTATTCTCTCCAACAGCCGAAAGCCGAATCGGGTGGAGTGCTTTGCGAAAGCGCTGGAGGTGCCATTTTGGGGCCATGCAGGCAAGCCCAAGTCCGGGGGCTTCCTCCGGGCCATGGAGCAGATGGGGCGCACCAGTGCCCAAACCGCCATGGTGGGAGATCAGATCTTTACCGATATTCTGGGCGCCAAGCGGACAGGGGTACTGGCCCTCATGGTGGAGCCCATAGAGCTGGCCGGCAACCCCGGCCGCTATCTCCGGTACGCCGTAGAGGAGCCCTTCCGGGCCCTGGGACGGCGCCGGACGAGGAAGGAGTGATCGTATTAGCGTACGATTCGGACCCGCTGGACAGGCGGAAAACTATAAGGGCAAGAGTTCGGTCAAATACCCTGCCTGGCTGGCAGAGAGGGGCCTGAATGCTTTTGAATACCAGTGCGGCAAGGGGGTCAATATAGGGGAGGAGACGGCCCGGGCCGTGGGTGAGGCCGCCAAGGCCAGCGGCATCGCCCTCTCCCTCCACGCCCCTTATTTCATCAATCTGGCCAACCCAGACCCGGAGAGCCTGAAGAAGACCACGGGCTACATTCTCTCTGCCTGTCAGGCGGCGGACTGGATGGGGGCCACGCGGGTCACGGTCCACACCGGTGCCCTCATGAAGCGCACCCGGCGGGAGGCTTTGGATATCGCCTTAAAATCCCTGCGGGAGGTCATGGCTGTCTGTGACGGGGAGGGCTTTGGCCACATCACCCTGTGTCCCGAGACCATGGGCAAGATCAACCAGCTGGGGGATCTGGACGAGGTGCTGGAGCTGTGCCAGCTGGACGAGCGACTCCTGCCCTGCATCGACTTTGGCCATCTTTACGCCCGCTCCCTGGGGGAACTGGAGGGCCTAGAAGCCACGGTGAAGATGCTGGACCGGGTGGAGGAACTGCTGGGTCCCGACCGGGCCAGCCGTTTCCACAGCCACTTCTCCAAGATCGCCTTCACCCCCAACGGCGGGGAGAAGGTCCACCTCACCTTTGACCAGGAGGACTTCGGCCCTGATCCGGCCCCCCTGATGGCGGAGCTGGCCCGGCGGGACTGGAGTCCCATCATCATCTGTGAGTCGGCGGGCACCCAGGATGTGGACGCCCTGACCATGAAGGGGCTCTATCTGGACTGCATCGGCCGAAAGGCATGACCATATAAAATCAAGACGAAAGGAAGTCTTTTACATGAACCATCTCAAAGCCATTGCGGCCAAGCTGCCGGAGTACGGCATCGACGCCATGCTGCTCAACAGTGAGCCCGGCGAGTTCTACGCCGTGGGCTTCCACGGCGAGGGCAACGTGGTGGTGACGCCGGAGGTCTGCTACTACTTCACCGACTCCCGGTACATTGAGGCCGCCAACGACCTCATCACCGGGGCCGAGATCACCATGACCGACAGGAACCGGAACTACCGGGCCATGGTCCAGGAGGTCATCGATAAGCACGGCATTCAGAAGCTGGGCTTCGAGGAGGAGTACATGTCGGTGTCCGCCTTCCACGTGTGGGAGGAGGGCCTCACCGCCGCCCTGGTGCCCGCCCAGAAGTTAGTCAATGACCTCCGGGCTGCCAAGGACGAGGAGGAGATTGCCCTCATGGTAAAGGCCCAGGAGATCACCGACAAGGCCTTTGACGAGATCTGCAAGTTCATCCAGCCCGGTATGACCGAGCAGGAGATCGCCGCCAAGCTCCAGTACGACATGCTCCGCTTCGGGGCCATGCGCATGTCCTTCGACCCCATTGTGGCCTCCGGACCCAACGGCAGCAAACCCCACGCCATCCCCGGCGAGCGGAAGGTCCAGAAGGGCGACTTCATCACCATGGACTTCGGCTGCGTCTACGGCGGCTACTGCTCCGACATGACCCGCACCGTGGCCCTGGGTGAGCCCACCGAGGAGATGAAGAAGGTCTACCACATCGTGCTGGAAGCCCAGAAGGCCGGCATCGCCGTCACCAAGGCGGGTGTCCCCGGCAAGAGCATCGACGCCGCCGCCCGCAAGGTCATCGAGGACGCCGGCTATGGAGAGTACTTTGGCCATGGTTACGGCCACAGCGTGGGCATCGAGATCCACGAGTCCCCCAACGCCAATACCCGGGACGAGACCCTGCTGCCCGTGGGCACCGTCATGTCCGCCGAGCCGGGCATCTACCTGCCTGGGAAGTTCGGCGTCCGCATCGAAGATGTGACGGTTTTGACCGCGGACGGCTGCATCGATATCACCAAATCGCCCAAAGAACTGATCATTCTCTGAAAGTAGGGGAAAACCCCTTGCAAATCCGGGAATAATAGGGTAAAATAACTTAGATAATTCATGGGCAAGGGGCCATTGCGCCCCGACGTGGAAAAACAGATGCTTCTTTTGGAGGATGAGTACCAATGCCTATTACTGCCAGTGATTTCCGTAACGGCGTGACCTTCGAGATGGACGGTCAGGTCATGCAGGTCGTGGAGTTCCAGCACGTGAAGCCCGGCAAGGGCGCCGCTTTCGTGCGGACCAAGATGAAGAACGTCATGACCGGCGCTGTCACCGAGACCTCCTTCAACCCCACCGCTAAGTTCGAGACCGCCTACGTGGAGCGCAAGGACATGGAGTACAGCTATAACGACGGCGACCTGTACTACTTTATGGACCCCGAGACCTTTGACCTGGTCCCCGTGAGCAAGGACACTCTGGGCGACGACTTCCGCTTCGTCAAGGAGAACATGCCCTGCAAGATCAACAGCTACAAGGGCAAGATCTTCATGGTGGAGCCCCCCACCTTCGTGGAGCTGGAGGTCACCGAGACCGATCCCGGCTTCCGCGGCGACACCGCCACCAACGTGACCAAGCCCGCCACTTTGGAGACCGGCACTGAGATCAAGGTGCCCCTCTTCATCAACCCCGGCGACAAGATCAAGATCGACACCCGGTCCGGCGAGTACCTGGAGCGCTGCAAGAAGTAAGTCTTGGATCCCAACAACCAGGCCCTTTGTGGCCGCATGGATAAGGAGAGTTTATTATGACGATCACCGAGAAGGTCGCTTATCTGAAGGGTCTGGCCGACGGCCTCGCCATCGACATCGAGAAGTCCAAGGAGGGCAAGCTCATCTCCGTCATCATCGACATCCTGGAGGAGATGGGCATGTCCATCGAGGACCTGGAGGAGAACACCACCGCCCTGGGCGAGGAGCTGGACGCTGTGTCCGACGACCTGGCCGATGTGGAGGAGATTCTCTACGAGGACGATGAGGACGAGGACGACGACGAGTGCTGCTGCGGCGAGGACGACGAAGACTTCTTTGAGGTCGAGTGCCCCAACTGCCACAGCCAGTTTGCCGTGTCCGATGACTGCGACTGTGACGACGAGGACGGCTGCGGCTGTGACTGCGGCTGTGGTCACGACCACGACGAGGAGTAAGCCTCACATCTGATTTCCCAGGTGCCCGCCCGGTTTGACCCGGCCGGCACCATTCGTCTAAGGACAAGAAAAAGAACCGGCCTGCCGCAGTGAGCGGCAGGCCGGTTTGCTGTCCAGGGCATTTACTTGGTGGCGATGTTGAGGATGCCGTCGGTGACGGTGACGGTGGCACCCAGCAGGGTGGCCAGGCCCTCAGCGGTGACACAGTAGTTGCCAGGGCTCATAAGGGCGGCAGGGACCTCCACGGTCTCATCGCCCACTTGGGCAGACAGGGTGGTTTCCACGGCGGTGGGGGACATGTTGCTGTCGGCCACGGCCTCGGCGGTGTAGGTGCCGCCCACGGTGAGGACCACGCCGTTGTCCCAGGACACATCAAAGGCGGCGGCGGTGCCCTTTACGGCGAAGGCGATGTCACGGAGGCGGTAGTAGGTGACGGTGCCGTCAGCAGCTTCTACGGTGTAGGTGAAGGCCTTGCCCACGTCAGTGCCGTCCACGCTGACGTTGTTGGCCTGAGCGGCGGCGTTGGCCTGGGCCTGGGCTACCAGGGCATCGTAGTCGGCCAGGTTGTAGCTGGCGGCATAGGGGGTGTCCAGCAGACCGTCGTTGATGTAGCTGATGAGCTCGGCCCGGCGGGGATCGTCCTCGCTCAGGTCCACGCCTACGATCTTCCAGTTGTTGTCCACCTCGGGGGCTACGGGGGAGTGCTCGGCGAAGTAGGCCACGATCATGTCGCGGATGGAGTTGGAGGACTCCCACTCCTTGGTGCCGGAGACGAGACCCTCGGTCTTCAGGGCGGAGGAGTAGCGGTAGTTGTTCACGGCCAGGTTCAGGGTCTGATCGTCCTGGAGGGGCTCGCCCTTGAACATGACGTTCCTGATGCGCTCGCCCTTGGGCTGGGACAGGTCGATTTCATAGTCCACGCCGGCAAACATGTCGTAGAGGTAGTCGGGATACTCGGGGTCGAAGGAGATGTTGATGTCCCCTTCCTTCCACTGGTTATAGCACTCGGCGGACCACTCCATGTAGGCCTTCAGCTCGGCGCCGGTGACGGTGACCCGGTAGAGGGTGTTGTCGAACTTGTAGATGTCAAAGATGTTGCCGTAGTTGATGTCGCCGGCGGGCAGGTCGCTGGTGTCCTTGAAAAGGGCGGCGGCGGAGACGTCGGCGCCGGAGTTCTCCAGCTGGACCTTGTTGATGAGGTCCATGACAGCGGTGTCCATGACACGGCCGGCGGGGATGCCGCGGATCTCGTTCTCAGGCTGGAACTTGGCGGTGGTGGAGCCCAGGGGAGGCAGAGGCTCGCCGCTCTCGTCGGTGCCGCCGGCGATGTAGTCAATGGTCTTCTGATGGGCCTCGGCCACCAGGGGAATGTCCCGGATCTCCTGGCTGGGGGCCACGTCGGTCATGTCCACCACTTCCACGGTGGCGTCCACAACGTTGTTGTCGGCATCCAGGGTGAGGTCGAAGCGGGCAATGTCACGGCCGCCATTGCGCACGCCTCCGATGACCACGTCGCCCTGCTTCTCATTGACCACCACGTGGTTGTGAGCTACCTGGAGCACGTCGATCTCCGGGTTGTCATCCAGGATCTTCTGGGCGGAGTCGGAGCCGCCCTCCTCGTCGAACTCGGCGTACATGCCCATGTGAGCGGAGACCACGATCACGTCGGCCTGGTCGCCGATCTCGTCGATGGCCTTGCCCACGGCCACGTTGGCGGCCTCAAAGGTGGCGCCGTCGATGCCCTCCTTGCCGCCGTCCCAGATGGGCACGTCGGGGGTGACCACGCCGATGATGGCCACCTTCACGCCGTCCCGCTCCACGATGGTCCAGCCGGCGCCGGTGACCAGCTCGCCCTTCTCATCGGTGACGTTGGCGGCCAGTACCGGGAAATCAGCCTGACCCAGGATGGTCTGCATGGTGGGGATGCCCCAGTTGAACTCGTGGTTGCCCAGAGTCATGGCGTCATAGCCCATGTAGTTCATGGCGGTGATGACAGGATGGGGCTCTTCGGGGGTCTTGTTGTAGAGGTCGTCGGTCATGATGGTGCCCTGGATATCATCACCGGCGTCGATGAGGATGGTGTTGGGGTTCTCCGCGCGCACCTGCTGGATGTAGGTGTACAGGCGGGCCATGCCGTTGTTGGTGCTCTCGGCGTTGTCCTCGTAGGAAAAGCCCCAGATATTGCCGTGCATATCCGAGGTGCCCAGGATGGTGATATGCTTCTCACCGGTGTCGGCCTCGGCGGCCAGGGCAGCAGCGGGGAGCATGGATGCCGCCATGCTCAGGGTGAGCAGGATGGGCAGCAGCCGTTTTCCGAGCTTCATCTTTCTATTCCTCCTAATCATTCCATGAATTACGGGTATGGGACAAGATAATTTTATCATTCTGCTCCAAAAAAGACAATAGAAACACCGGCATTTTACATGATACTGACAAAAAATAAAAAACCGGCCACCCATGATGGGCGGCCGGTTATATGCGTGTGTTTAAAGTTCGATGCTCTGACCGTGCTCCAGCAGCACCTTACCGGAGCAGGAGAGCCGGTCGGCCTGGGTGCGGTTGTACTGGTAGCTGGGGTCGGTGTGGATGGGGATGGTGTGCTTGCCGCTGATGCGCTTGGCGCAGGTACTGGCCTCGGCGGGGTCCATGTTGTAGACGCCATCCACGGGGAGGAGGACCCAGTCCAGCTTCCGGGGCGCCAGGACGCTCATATGGGGCATGGTGGAGGTGTCACCGGCGTGGTAGAGGGTGGTGCCGTCCATGGTGAGGATGTAGCCCACGCACTCCTTGGGGTCGTGGCTGCGGTTGCCGGCGGGGACGGTCTGGATGTGAACACCGGCTACGTCGAAGTTGTGGTACTGGCCGCCGGCCAGGGCGTCGGCGGAGCGGATGACCACGCCGTCGGGCTTGAGTGTCACCTTGCTCAGGTCGTTGTGGTCCCCGTGCTCGTGGGTGACGAGCACCAGGTCGGCGGGCAGGTCGTAGCCCTCGCCGGCAAAGGGGTCGATGTAGATGACCGCACCGGCCCGAGTGGTGATGCGGCAGCTGGCGTGTCCCTGAAAAAGCAGTGTTGCCATGGTAATACCTCCTTGTGTCACAGTCTTTGTTTTCGGAAACAGAATGTCACGGCGAAGAAGATCGCCAGGTAGAGGGTAATGGAAGCGCCCGCGGAGGAGCCGATATAGTAAGAGGTGAGGAGCCCAGCGATGCCGGCGGCCAGCGCAGACAGAAGGGAGATGAGGTGGTACTGCCGCATGTTCCGGGCCACGTTCCGGGCGGCGGCGCCGGGGAGGACCAGCAGGGAGTTGATGACCAGCAGACCCACCCAGGTCATGGTCACCGTCACCACCACGGCGATGGCGGCGGAGAAGAGGGCCTCCTGCCAGAAGACCCGGATGCCCCGGCTGTCGGCCAGGGCGGGGTGGACGGAGGAGAGCATGAGCTGGTTGAAGGAGCACACCCACAGTACAACGACCACCAGCAATATGAGGGCCATGAGGCCGATCTTCACCGGCTCCACACTGAGGATGTCGCCGATGAGGAGGGCGTTGTACTTGGTGAAGCTGCCGCCGCCGAAGGTGGCCAGGAAGATGCCCAGGGCCACGGCGGTGGAGGAGAAAACGCCGATGACGGTGTCACTGGCCAGGCTGGTCCGCCGCCGGACCACGCTGAAGAGGAGGGAGAAGGCCAGGGCGAAGAGGACGGCGATCCACATGGGGTCCACCCCGGCGAAGAGCTTCCAGGCGGAGGCCAGGAGGGTGCCGATGGCGATCCCGGTGAAGGCGGAGTGCCCCAGGGCATCGGAGAAGAAGGACATGCGGCTTTCCACCACCATGGTGGAGAGGAGGCCGAAGAGGGGGGAGATGACCAGCACCGCCAGAAGGGCGTTTTTCATGAAGTACATGGAGCCCGGCTGAGCCCATTCAAAGGGCAGCAGGTCCACGATGGCATACCACAGCTCCATCACACCACCCCCTTTCCCAGGGTCAGGTGGAAGACTTCACGGAACTCGGGGGAGGTGAGGACCTCGGCGGGTTTGCCCGCCTTGAGGACCGTGCTCTGGAGGAGGATAACCTTGTCGGCATACTCCTCCAATGTGGCAAAGTCGTGGGTGGAAAGGAGGATGGAGAGGTCGTACTGGGTACGCACCTCGTCCAGCATGTCCAGGAGCTGCTTCTCCCCTTCGATGTCCACACCGGAGAGGGGCTCGTCCAGAATGAGAATGTGGGGAACCGGTTCCAATGCCATGGCCAGCAGCACTCTCTGGAGCTCGCCGCCGGAGAGGGCGCCGATGCGCTTATCGATGAGGCCCTCGGCGTGGACCCGGCTCAGGCACTCGGCCACCCGGGCCCGGAGCCGTTTGGGGGTGGGGAGAAAGACGGGCCAGTCCGAGATGGAGGCGGAAAAGAGGTCCAGCACGCTCACCGGGTCGCCCCGATCGAAGGAAGGGGACTGAGGTACATAGCCGATGAGGGGGCGGGTGTGTTTGCCGCCCGCCTGCTGGAAATCGATGGTCCCAGTATGGGGAAGCTGGCCCAACACCGTCTTGAAAAGAGTGGATTTGCCTGCGCCGTTGGGGCCGATGAGAGCGGTGATCTCCCCACAGTGGAGGTGGAAGTCCACGTCGTGGAGGATGACCTGGTCCCCGGCGGTCACCCCCAGGCCCTCGGCCCGGAGACAGCAGGCCCGGGAGCACCCCGCCCCGGCGGGCAGGTCGTCGTGCTTGTGTACGCTCATCCCAGGGCCTCCAGTATTGTGTCGATGTTCTGGTTCATGGCGTCGACGTAGGGCTGGATGCCGCTGCCGTCGCCGCTCATGACCAGGTCCAACTGGGCCACGCCGCAGCCGGTCTCCCGGGAGATGGCCTGGGCAGTGGCGTCGGAGCCGTTCTTCTCGGTGAAGATGGCGGGGATGTCATATTCCCCGATGAGGCCCACGATCTCCTTGATCTCGGCGGCGCTGGCCTCGGCACCCTCCTCCTCCTCGATGGCCTTCAGCAGGTCCAGGCCGGTGGCCTGGGCAAAGTACTGGAAGCCATCATGGAAGGTGATGAGAGGCTTTCCGGAGAGCTGGGAGAGCTTGTCGGCGTCATAACCCAGGGCGGCGTCGGCCGCGGCGCGGTTGGCCTCGTAGGTCTCCCCGTGGTCCGGGTCCAGGTCGGACAGCCCTTTCGTGATATTCTCCAGCATGACAGAGACATTCCCCTCGTCCATCCAGATGTGGGGATCGTATTCGGTGTCATGGTCGTGGCCCTCGTGGCCCATGGCTTCCAGGAGCTCCACCCCCTCGGAGCAGTCGATGACGGGGGCGTCGGAGGTGGCCAGGGCGTCGGACATGAAGTCCTCCAGCCCCACGCCGTTCATGACGATGACATCGGCGGCCTCGATGGCCTTCATGTCGTTGACGGTGAGAGTGTAATCGTGGAGACAGGAGATCTCTTCCTGGATGAGACGGGTGACCTCCACCCCTTCAACGCCCTCAGTGACGGCGGTGGTAAAGAGGTAGACGGGGTAGGTGGTGGCCAGGATGTGAATGGTATCGTTGTCCTCCACCGGCGCGGGGGTGGCCGCCGTCCCGCCGCCGCAGGCGGTGAGCAGGAGCAGGCCGGAGAGGAGCAGAGAGAGCATGGTTTTTTTCACGGGAACACCTCATAATGGTTTTGATTTTCTAACAGCATATATTATACCTCATCGCTGGACATTTGTAAAACAAAAACGCGGGCCAGATGTGCTCCGGCCCGCGTTTGGTGTGGGGAAATTATTTGGCGTAGTAGTTGATGAGGCAGCCTGCCAGTACGATGTCCCGCTCCTCCTGGGTCATGCCGGGGAGGGTGAGGGTGACGTTCTTCTCCTGGCCGTTCTGAATGAGGACGGCGGGGATGGACTCGTCTCCCCGCTCCAGGGCGGCGCGGACGCCGGGGATATAGAGCTTGTCGCCGGGCTGAATGTTCCAGTCCTTCACGTCGGCGGCCTGGAAGGGCAGCATGCCCCAGTTGACCACGTTGGAACGGTAACGCTTGGTGGCGAACTCGGCGCACAGGTTGGCGCAGCCGCCCAGCACCCGCTGGCAGGAGGCGGCCTGCTCCCGGGCGGAGCCGTCGCCGGGCTTGAGAGCCATGACAAAGGAGCCCAGGCCGGTGGTCTTGGGATCGTGGCCCATGAGGGCATCAGTGGTCTCACCGGCCCGGCGCTTGGTCTCCTCTGCCTGGATGGCCTTAGCCCGAGGGACATACTGGGGGTCCTTCCGGGAGAGGGCGAACTCGGAGAGGCGCAGGGGGTTGGACCGGTAAGAGGAGGTCTCTCCGGAGGGGATAAGCTCGTCGGTGGTGGTGACGGGGTCGTAGATGGCGGCAGCGGCGGTGAGGAGAAGGTTCTCCGGCAGGGGGATCTGCTCCGGCCAGTCGGCGATGTTGGGGCCGTAGACCAGCTCGGTGTCCGGCTGGGCTTTGCCCACGCCGAAGTAGACCCGGGCCTTGTAGGCGGAGTCGTCATAGGCCCAGCACTCGTCGGGGCGGTCGGCGGGCACGTCGGGCAGCTCGTCGGCGGCGGTGAGGATGCCGCCGTTGCGGGCGGTGGCGGCGATGCTCCGGGCGTCCATGAGGGCCACATAGGAGATCTGGCCCTCGCCAGGCTTGGAGCCCTCCCGGTTGGGGAAGTTCCGGGTGGAGTGGCGGATGGAGAAAGCGCCATTAGCAGGCACGTCGCCGGCGCCGAAGCAGGGACCGCAGAAGCAGGAGCGGATGGAGGCGCCAGCGGCCATGAGGGAGGCGATATAGCCCTTCTTGGTGAGCTCCAGGTTGATGGGCATGGAGCCGGGGTAGCAGGAGAGCCAGAAGGCGTCGGAGCCGATGGGCTGGCCGCCCAGGATCTCGGCGGCCCGGACCAGGTTCTGGTAGATGCCGCCGGAGCAGCCGGCGATGACGCCCTGGTCCACGTGGAACTGGCCGTTTACGATCTTGTGCTCCAGGGGAGCGGCGTTCTTGACGCCCAGCTGCTCGGCGGCGTCCACGTCCACCTGGTGGAGGAGGTCGGCCATGTTGGCCTTGAACTCCCGGATGGTGTAGGCGTTGGAGGGGTGGAAGGGCAGGGCGATCATGGGCTCGACGGCGGATAGGTCCACCTCGATGACGCCGTCGTAGTAGGCGCCCTCGGCGGGGGCCTGGGCTTGGAACTGGTCGCCCCGGCCCAGGGCGGTGAGGTGGGCCTTGGTGTAGTCGTCGGTGGACCACACGGAGGAGAGGCAGGCCGTCTCGGTGGTCATGACGTCGATGCCGGAGCGGTAGTCCATGGAGAGATTGGCCACACCGGGACCAAAGAACTCCATGACGGAGTTTTTCACGATGCCGGCCTTGAAGGTGGCGCCAATGAGGGCCAGGGCCACGTCCTGGGGACCCACGCCGGGCCGGGGAGCGCCGGTGAGGTAGATGGCCATGACCTTGGGGTAGGCGATGTCGTAGGTCTTGCAGAGAAGCTGCCGGGCCAGCTCGGGACCGCCCTCACCGATGGCCATGGTGCCGTAGGCGCCGTAGCGGGTGTGGGAGTCGGAGCCCAGGATCATCCGGCCGGGGGCAGCATACCGCTCCCGCATGTAGGAGTGGATGACTGCCTGGTGGGCGGGGACAAACTCACCGCCGTACTTCTTGGCGGCGGAGAGGCCGAAGACGTGGTCATCCTCGTTGATGGTGCCGCCCACGGCGCACAGGGAGTTGTGGCAGTTGGTGAGGACGTAGGGCAGGGGGAACTCCTTGAGGCCAGAGGCCCGGGCAGTCTGGATGATGCCCACGTAGGTGATGTCGTGGGAGGCCATGGCGTCGAAGCGGATGGCCAGGCGGTCCATACCGTCCAGGGTGTTGTGGGCCTTCAGGATGCCGTAGGCCATGGTGCCAGTCCGCTCTGCGGCGGGTCTGGGCGAGGTGGGTACGAAGGCGCCGCCCTGGAAGAGGACGGGGGACTGGGTAATCTTGATCATATTTGAAATACCTCCATCGGTAGAAAATGCGTCTCCGCGGCAAAACGCCGGGAAGGGTAAACCATTAAAATTATAGCATAAAGGGGGGGGGAGGACAAGGCTTTACCTTGCTGTAGAGGCAGAAAAAGCCCGGGACCCGCCGGTGCAATTGCGCTGGCAGGTCCCGAGCATCAGTTGAAAAGATTCGACTTCTATTTTGACCGCGTACGGCATATGTTTTTAAAAGCAACCGCTTTCTTGGGGCGGGGTCATGGGTCTGGATGGGATTTGCGAGAGGACCTCATCCAAATGCGCAGAGCGTACCGACAGCCCGGTTGGATATTCCCGACCATCCTGGAAGCGTGTGAGCTCACCGTTGGGACAGACGCCGGACAGACAAGCGGTGTGAGAGATGTAGGCGTCAGTATAAAGATTGTCCAGATAGTAGTCCAGGACCAGGGTAGGATAGCGCTGCTCGATCCGGGAGCGCCGAGCATACTGGTAGACCTGAGATCCGCACTGAGCGGGACAGTCCTGGCCCGCCACGCAGATGCTGCCGATGCCGGCCAGGGGGGAGAGCTGATCCGCCCACTTGCCGGAGGCGATATCCAAGGCCTCGTCGGGGCCGTCATAGGTCCGATAGAGGAAGTAGAGGGCACCCTCCTGACGAAGCTGGGTGGCCAGAGACTGCCACTGCGGACCTTCGCTGCTGATACCGAGCATCAGGTTTCGGGGGACCGTAAGGGACTGAATGACGTTGGCATCCGTCTGTTCCGGCGGAAGAAAGAGAAAGAAGGCGCAGTCCTCCGACGCTGTGACTGCGTCCAGGGCAGTAGAGATGGAGCGGCCCATGCCGTCTGGAAAAAGAAAGTAGGTGTAAATCCCCAGCTTCATTCCCTCGCGGATGATCCGAATTAGGATATGGGCGTCCAGATCCTCGGGCCCACCACCGATGTGGAGGGTCAGAGACCAGGGAATGCTCCAGGTCTGGGTCTGTTCCAGGGTGCGGATCTTCTTGGTGCCGACGGTGAGACAGTTCCATCCGAAATTGATACCGAAGGTCTTCAGACGCTCGCTGTCCGCCGACCGCACCGCATTGCACACCATAGTATAATAGGGGCTGTCCTCCTGCTCCAGCATGCGGCGAATCATGGTAAGAAATTTTTTTTGATAGGGACCGGCAGCCGTCATATCGCCCAGGTCAGCCAATCTCCGGATGCCGCGCCGGGGATTGCGCCGGATGTCACGCAGGCTCCGGTCCACAACAGATTCTACCACAGCGCGTTTAAATGCGTCTTGATCCATTTGCTCCCCTCCTGGAAACGAAAACTGGGTCCCGCAGAGCAGCCGTCACATTTTAACAAGATAAATGTGCACGACAAAAGGCCGTGCGAACAAGGCGCATGGCATTGACCTCTGGGACATTACAGTAGTTCTATCATAAAAAGCGGGCCGGCGGAAGAAAAGGGACAATTTGGATGAAATGTCCCGAAAGGTGACAATTTTGAAAAGTGTCAAAAAATGTCTCACTTTTCTCACCCTGTCCCATGACATCGAAGGTGCTCCCGCTTTAAAATGAAAGCAAACAGAAAAATCCAAGGCAATTCTGAGAAGCGGCGGAGCAGGCAGAGAAGAAATGAGGTTGATCATAATGAGCATTGCAGAGAAAGCCAAGAGCGCTGCCATCAGCGCGGCTGTCACCCAGGCCCTTGCCTATTTGGAAAAAGATCCCGAAACCAATATTCCCAAGGTCATGAACCTGGTGGATAAGCTGGTCCCCGAGGACTGGTACGTTGCTCAGCGTCAGGCGTTCCGCAAGTCCATCGAGGAGAAGAACCACTGGTATGACCTGATTATGAAGGTCTACGCCCTGGACCCCGGTGTGCGGAAGGCGTTTTTCCGCAACTTCATCGTTAATGCCAGCCTTCAGGGCAGCGCCACCCAGGAGGAGGTCGCCCGGAAGGAGAACTGCAACGTGCCCTGGGCCATCCTGCTGGACCCCACCAGCGCCTGTAATATGCACTGCACCGGCTGCTGGGCGGCCGAGTATGGCAATCGGCTGAACCTGACCTTTGAGGAGCTGGACTCTATCGTGACCCAGGGCAAGGAGCTGGGCACCTATATGTACATCTTTACCGGCGGCGAGCCTCTGGTCCGCAAGGCCGATATCCTGAAGCTGTGCGAGAAGCACAGCGACTGTGAGTTCCTCTCCTTCACCAACGGCACCCTTATCGACGAGGACTTCTGCCAGGAGATGCTGCGGGTGAAGAACTTTGTCCCCGCCATCAGCCTGGAGGGCTTCTCCGATGCCAATGACGGTCGCCGCGGCAGCGGTGACTTTGAGAAGGTCATGCACGCCATGAAGCTACTGAAGGACCACAAGCTACCCTTCGGTATCTCCACCTGCTATACCAGCCAGAATTACGCCGACGTGAGCAGCGAGAAGTTCTACGACATGATCATCGAGGCCGGTGCCCTCTTCATCTGGTTCTTCCACTACATGCCCGTGGGCAGCGGTGCCGCCACTGAACTGCTTCCCACTCCGGAGCAGCGCACCGAGATGTACCGCCGCATCCGCGCCTTCCGCGGCTCCAAGCCCATCTTCGCAATGGACTTCCAGAACGACGCCGAGTACGTGGGCGGCTGCATCGCCGGTGGCCGCCGGTACCTGCACATCAACGCCCGCGGCGATGTGGAGCCCTGCGTGTTCATCCACTACTCCAACGTGAACATCCGCGACTGCAGCCTGCTGGACGCCCTGAAGTCCCCCATCTTCATGGCCTACCACGACGGCCAGCCCTTCAACAAGAACATGCTCCGTCCCTGCCCCATGCTGGAGAATCCGGAGAAGCTGCGGGCCATGGTCAAGGCCACCGGTGCCAAGTCCACCGATTACGAGAGCCCTGAGGCGGCAGATACCCTGTGCGACCGCACCACCCCCTACGCCGAGAACTGGAAGGCCACCGCTGACCGGCTGTGGGCTGAGAGCGGCCACGACTGTGGCGCCTGCGCCGGCTGCGCGAAAGAGTAAGCCATGGCCTACCGGATCTTTACCGACGCCACCGCCGATCACAGCCCGGAGATGATGGCCAGGTTCCCAGAGGTGACCGTCCTCCCTATGGAGGTGATCCTGAACGGGAAGAGCCGGATCTATGGGCCGGGCGGAGATTTGGAGGTGGCGGAGTTCTATGCCGCCCTGCGGAGAGGTGCTACCGCCAGCACCACCCAGATCCGCCCTGACGTATATTTCAAGCATTTCACCCCCTGCCTGGAGGCTGGTGAGGACATTCTGTATCTGTGCTTCACCTCCGGCATGTCCGGCACCTACCAGACGGCCCAGATGTGCGCCGAGGAGCTGCGCGAATCCTTCCCGGAGCGTATCATCCGCTGTGTCGATACTCTTTGCGCCTCTGTGGGCGAGGGTTTTCTGGTCCGGGAGGCGGTCCGTAAAAAGGCCGAGGGTATGGGCCTTGATGAGCTGGGCGACTGGGTGGAGGTCAACCGGCTCTCCGTCTGCCACTGGTTCACAGTGGATACCCTGGAGTTTCTGCGCCGCGGTGGCCGTGTCTCCACTGCCGCTGCGGTTGTGGGTACGGCGCTTCAGATCAAGCCCATGCTCCACGTCTCCGAAGAGGGGAAGCTGGAGGTGGCCGAGAAGCTCAGAGGCGGCCGTCGGGCCATGTCCGCCCAGCTGGCCCGGATGAAGAAGGGCTGGGAGCCCTCCATGGGTAAACTGGTGGTCATTGGCCACGGTGACAGCCCTGAGAAAGCGGGAGAGCTGAAAGCTCTGGTGCAGGAGTCCTTCCCTGACAGCGAGATCCAGACGGCGCCCATCGGCCCGGTCATCGGTACCCACACCGGTCCCGGCATGCTGGCCCTTATCTTCTGGGGCAGTGAGCGCTGATCACTTGAAAGCAAGAGGCGGGCGCCCCGCCCGGCGCGGGCCCCCCGG